>DPMX01000062.1 GCA_003540955.1 Gammaproteobacteria bacterium | reverse complement strand
TGCCGATGCTGATCAGCGAGTAACTCCGTCGGTGCCATCAACGCGACCTGGTAACCCGCGACAATTGCAGTTAGTGATACTGCGGCCGCAACGGCTGTTTTCCCCGAGCCGACGTCTCCTTGCAATAGTCGGAGCATCGGTATCGTTTGCTTAAGGTCTGAATCAATCTCATTGATGACTCGGCATTGCGCCCCAGTTAGATCGAAACCCAAACCTGCTAGGAATTTTTGCCTAATCGACGTGTCCAATGCCATTTCCGGTGCGGTGTGGGTTTGAATTTGATTACGGTGTTGTTTGAGTTTGAGTTGGTGGGCTAATAGCTCCTCAAAAGCGAGCCGGCGTTGACTAGCGTGTGTGCCGTCTAGCAACTCATGCACAGGGGCGTCCACTGGTGGTCGATGGATGTAAGCCAAGGCGGATCTAAGAGATGGTAATTTAAGCTGATCTCGTATCTGGGGAGGGATGAAATCCGGTATACCAGTGACGTTCCCCGAGTCGAGTAACGGTAAGCATTGACTAATAAGGTTTTGCAACCTTGGTTGCTGTAAACCCTCGGTGCTGGGATAGATCGGGGTTAGCCGATCGGTAAGCGGGAGTGGTGATTCGGGATCGATTATTTGACATTCCGGATGGATCATTTCTAGAGATTTTGGCCCGCGCCTCACCTCACCATAACAGCGGAAGCGCCGATCTTTGGCAAAGCGGTTTTGTTGCGACCGATTGAAGTGAAAAAACCGAAGGAGAATCGATCCTGTGTCATCGCTGATCTGCACGATGAGTGTCCGGCGCCGGCCATACGAAACATTGGTGATATCTACCGATCCTTCGATGACAACCTCGGTGCGTGGTAGCAGGTTCCCGATCGCTGTTTTACGCGTCCGGTCTTGATATCGAAGCGGTAAATGAAACAAGAGGTCGCGGATGTATATAATTTGTAACCGCCGAAGCTTGTGGGTAAGGCTCGGGCCGACACCGCGTAACGACGTGACAGTATCGTTGAGGTTGAGCGTCATCCGCGCTGGTCTTAAACGCTAGGCCTTCTTACGCATTACACGGACGACGGTCTTAATCCTGCGCAGTTTGCGAATGAGATCTGCTAGGTGTTTACGATCTTTCAACGCCACGATTAACCGCATGTGAGCGTATTTTTCATCACGCTCACTTAGCACTACGTCTTCGATGTTCCCATTCTCTTCCGCAACTGCAGCGGCAATCGTCGCGAGAACGCCTCGTTTGTTGACAACATCAAGCGAGAGCTCGACGTTAAATTCCTGGTCGATACCGTGCGCCCACTCGACATCGACCCATTTGTCTTTATTGTCCCGTCCTTCGACAACGTTAGCGCACGAGGGCTGATGTATGACAATCCCACGCCCCGCGGTGAGTATGCCGATAATCGGGTCGCCTGGTATCGGATAGCAACATTTTGGAAAACTGACCACCATACCCTCGGTACCGTGAATTAGAAGCGGATTAGGGGCCGTACTTCGGCGTAATAATCTACGGCGGCGTTTTGGTTTTGGGAGTTCTTCTTGTACTCCGGCAAGCGAACGCGCCACCAATAGAGCTGGTCGGTCGCCCAGGCCGATCTCTGTGAGTAGGTCATCTATAGTATTGAGTTTGAAATTTCCTAACGTTGCGTCGAAGCGGTCCTTCGGCAGGGTACCTAGTGATAATGAAAAGTATTCGAGTTCACGTTCCAACATTCGTCTACCCAGTGTTTGTGCTTCATCTGCTTTCAGATTCTTTAAAAAATGCCTGATCATCGCCCGTGCTTTCCCGGTTATGACGAAAGTCAGCCAAGCCGGATTTGGCCTAGCGCCAGGAGCTGTAACGATTTCAACTGTTTGACCGGTCTCCAGTGGCGTTCGCAGTGGTGCAAGACGTCGATTTATTCGACACGCAACGCAGGTATCACCTATATCGGTATGAATCGCATACGCAACGTCGACAGCGGTGGCACCGCGAGGCATTTCAAGAATTTCGCCTTTCGGCGTGAACACATAAATGTCGCTGGGAAATAAGTCGACTCTGACGTGTTCGAGGAATTCCTGCGAATCACCTGCCTGAGTGTGCATTTCCAGAACACCGCGTAGCCATTCCCTCGCACGTTTGTGGGCACTTTTGGCAGCGCTACCGCCAGATTTATATAGCCAATGTGCGGCGATACCCGCTTCCGCCACTTGATCCATTTCGTTGGTTCTGATTTGGACTTCGATTGGTACGCCAAAGGGCCCGAAGAGAACCGTGTGTAGCGATTGGTAGCCATTGGCTTTAGGTATGGCAATGTAGTCCTTAAATTTCCCCGGTACCGGGTGATAGAGATTATGCGCCACTCCCAAAACCCGATAGCAGGTATCTACGGAATCAACGATGATCCGAAACGCGTAAACATCATTTACCTCCGAGAAAGGCACACGCTTTTCCTTCATTTTGGAGTAAATGCTAAATAAGTGTTTCTCTCGTCCCACAATGTGCGTTACCAGGTGCTCTTGCCGAAGGCTGTGCTTTAGCCGGTTATTTATTTTGGTTATGACTTCTTTACGATTCCCCCGGATCCGTTGGATTTCCTTTTTTATTACTCGGTATCGCATCGGGTATAGCGTGGCAAAACCAAGTTCTTCGAGCTCTAGGCGGATGCCGTTAATACCCAGACGTTGCGCTATCGGTGCGTAGATCTCCAGTGTCTCGCGCGCAATCCGACGCCGTTTATCTGGCGCCAAGGCTCCGAGAGTACGCATATTGTGTAGCCGGTCCGCAAGCTTAACCAAGATGACGCGGATGTCATCAGCCATTGCCATTAACATTTTTTGGAAGTTAGATGCTTGTTTCTCCGCAGGAGAATCAAATTCGATCTGGGTTAATTTGCTAAGCCCATCCACAATGGTCGCCACTTCTGAACCGAATTCTGAGCTAATTTTTTCTTTACCGGTTTCGGTGTCTTCGATCACGTCATGCAGCATAGCGGCGACGAGTGTGTCTTGGTCCATATGCATTTCGGCAAGAATATTCGCCACTTCCAGCGGATGCTGAACGTAGGGTTCGCCGCTTAAGCGAAGTTGTCCTGAGTGGGCTTCGGCGCTGAACTCGTAGGCTCGTCGGACTTTGTCAACTTGTGCGTCGGTGAAAAACGAACTTACACGGTTACAGAGATCGTCTATTGCCAGTAACTGCGTCGTGGCGTGCATGGGTGAGGCCACGGCCCGTTTTAACGAGCTGAACGTTGCGTGTTACAGCGGTTCGGAAGGGGGTAGCTCAAGTGCGGCGAATTCGGCTGCAAGTTCAAACTCCTCAGCCGCGCGCTCTTTTGCTTCGAGCTCATCGAGCACATCGGCATTCATTACACCTGCTGCGATCTCACGCAACGCGATTACTGTAGGTTTATCGTTTTCTTCTTCAACCAATGCCTGTGCGCCTTGGGATAAATGGCGCGCTCGCCGTGCTGCTGCCAGCACTAAGTCGAAGCGGTTGTCTATGAAAGGAAGGCAATCTTCCACTGTTAGTCGGGCCATTTCTAATCAACCTTTTGAATAGGCGAGGTTAAACTGATGGCTGAGCATATCAAACTGAGTCCTCGGACGCCATTCGGTCGAGAATTTGCCGCAGTGATTTGCGCTGAGAAGCGGTTTTTAGCCGAGAAGCGCCGACGATCAGACAAAGCTCTTGCAGTGCCCGTTCAAAATCATCGTTAATCACGAGAAATTCGTACTCACGATAGTGTGAAATTTCACTCATAGCGGCTTGCATACGTTGTTGGATGATTTCTTTTTGGTCCATGCGCCGTGCAACAAGGCGTTCTCTTAAGGCCTTTTCAGACGGAGGCATAACGAAAATTGACACTGTATCAGGATAGATGTCCCGAATACTGCGAGCGCCCTGCCAATCCAGTTCTACCAGCAAGTCGATGCCCGTATCTAGAATTCGGTCTATTTGTGTTCGTGATGTGCCGTATAGGTTTCCGAACACTTGCGCATATTCCAAAAATTCACCTTCTTGGATCATTTTTTCGAATTCGGGTTCGGTTATAAAAAAATAGTCGACTCCATCGGTTTCGCCCGGTCGGCGCGGCCGGGTGGTATGAGAAATTGAAGCAGCAATATTTTGCATGCGTTTTACAACACCATGTACGAGACTTGTTTTCCCGGCTCCCGACGGGGCAGAAATTATTAATAGATTTCCTGCTTTGGTATTCATTGTTTTACTCAATATTTTGGATCTGTTCTCGCATTTGCTCAATGAGAACTTTGAGCTCGACGGATGCCGACGACGAATCAATATGTGATGCTTTTGATCCGATTGTATTCGCCTCGCGATTTAACTCTTGCATCAGAAAATCGAGTCGCCGTCCTGCCGGTGAGCCTTTTTCTACAACACGTCGTACTTCGTCCAGATGGGCTTCGAGCCGGTCCAGTTCTTCTGCCACGTCCAACTTCTGTATTAGCAAAGCACACTCTTGTTCGATCCGGCCGTTATCAAGCTCTTGCAAATGTTCCTGTAGTCGTTGTAAATACCGGTTTCGGGTGAGTGCGATTATCTCCGGTATGCGAGTACGCAATTCTGTAATCTGTGTCTCCACTCCGTCGCAGCGTTGTGAAATAAAGTCATAGAGTTTTCCTCCCTCACGTTCACGCGTTTCGATTAGTTGCTCGAGCGCTTTATCGAATCCACATATAATTTCTTTTGACATAGTGCTGATTTCTTTTTTTTCCACTTCAAGAACACCAGGCCATTGTAGAACGTCCATCGAGTTTAAGACGTGATTAGATTCAGCCAATTTATTAATTTTTTTAGCTGCATCAATCACCGAGCGAGCATATGATTCATTGATAACAATGCTGCTCGTATCGGTATTTTTTTCAACGCGGAGGTTACAATCGACTTTACCGCGGTGTACGTGTTCGACAAGTTTCGCGCGAAGTTCAGATTCCATAGAGCGGAAGTCATCCGGTAAGCGGAAAAAAACCTCCATATATCGATGATTAACCGAGCGCAGTTCCCAGGTAAATCGACCAGCGCTGCCTTTGTATGCGAACCGCGCAAACGCGGTCATGCTAAAAATCATACGATTCTCCTGGCCTGGGGCTAGGGGCGTTTTCAAGTTTGTCTGCGCTCATGCGCAATCTTTACATCCCTGTTGTATATTTTAACGGTTCATGTTTCTTCGTCATAGTAAAACACGGTTATAATTAACATTCCTTAAACTTTAGGCCTTCATTGATTACATGACTGACCGTCCCAGTGGTCGCGCACCAAATGAAATGCGCACAATAAAATTTTCGCGACACTTTACGAAGCACGCCGAAGGCTCAGTCTTGGTCGAATTTGGGAACACTAAAGTCTTATGCAATGCTACGGTCGAAGATCGGGTTCCTAGTTTTCTAAAAGGAAAGGGTGAAGGTTGGATCACGGCAGAATACGGTATGTTGCCTCGCTCGACGAATACCCGCATGCGGCGTGAAGCGTCACAGGGACGACAAGGCGGGCGGACACTAGAGATCCAGCGTTTAATTGGACGTTCGTTGCGTGCGGTTGTGGACCGCGGCGCACTTGGAGAGCACACGGTAACGATCGACTGCGACGTAATCCAAGCGGACGGAGGCACGCGAACGGCGGCGATAACGGGCGGTTATATTGCGTTGGTTGATGCGGTGAGAAAAAGCCTCGGGGATGGATCAATGAGAAGAAACCCGTTGCATGGTGCTGTAGCTTCTGTTTCTGTTGGTATATTCGAGGGTGTTCCCGTTCTGGATCTTGATTATCCTGAAGATTCGAACGCCGAAACTGATATGAATGTTGTTATGAATAATGTGGGCCATTTCGTTGAAGTTCAAGGTACTGCCGAGGGCCACGCTTTTAGGCGGGAAGAGCTCGACTCTTTACTTGATTTAGCAAAGCTTGGAATCGATCAGCTGTTGATTATGCAGGAGAAAGTCCTGCGCGAGGAGTAGCGCATTGTTTCTACGACATGGTCAATATCGTTTTAGCTAGTAGCAATAGAGGTAAGCTTACCGAGCTAACAGATTTGCTTCGAGAGGTTCCGGTAACCGTCGTGGCGCAATCTGATTTCAATGTACCAGAAGCAGTCGAAAACGGTCTTTCATTCATTGAGAACGCAATTATCAAAGCTCGGAATGCAGCAGCATTCACAGAATGCCCAGCCCTTGCCGATGATTCCGGGATCTCTGTAGACGCCTTAGGTGGTGCTCCAGGAATTTACTCTGCCCGTTACGCTGGCGATGGTGCGAGCGATGCAGAAAACCTAGAAAAACTGCTTGCTGACACCGAGCATGTACCAGATGAACAACGTCAATGTCGCTTCATTTGTGTTGTTGCTTTCGTGCGCAATGCGACCGATCCTTTGCCGATTGTGTGCGAGGGTATTTGGTTTGGACGTCTTTTGCGCGCCCCGGTTGGAACGTCTGGGTTCGGTTACGATCCAATATTTTATGTTCCGGATAGAGACTCTTCGTCGGCAGAGTTAGCATCGGAAGTGAAAAACAAGATTAGTCATCGGGCGCAAGCGCTTCGACAACTCGTACGAGCGCTAAGTGAGGAATTTTCCTGCACTACCAGATTTCCCTCGTGAAATTGATCGATCCAATTCCGGTTGGCTTGTATATCCATCTCCCCTGGTGTACCCACAAGTGTCCATACTGTGATTTCAATTCTCACGAGACCTCGGGGGAGGCACCATTTGAGTCTTATATTGATGCGCTATTACGTGACTTAGAAACGGAAACCGACCAACTCTGCAACCGGTCAGTAGACACGATTTTCATTGGTGGTGGGACGCCAAGCCTATTTCCGGCAGTGGCGGTGCAGCGACTACTTGACGGCGTTCGCGCGCGAGTAGAGTGTGTCGACGAGATAGAGATCAGTTTAGAGGCTAACCCGGGATCTGCCGATTCCGAACGGTTTGCTGGGTTTAATAGTGCCGGGGTTACCCGATTGTCTATTGGTGTACAGAGTTTCCGTGACCACCAACTCAAACGACTCGGACGAACACACAACGGTGCAGCGGCACGAGCGGCGTTGGACGCC
>DPMX01000236.1 GCA_003540955.1 Gammaproteobacteria bacterium | reverse complement strand
CGATACTTGTTCCGGCATCTAGCAATGCTTTTTCGATCGCCTCGGGTATCAGCTTGAGGTAACCCTCTTCCCGCACCCAACGGTCTTCTAACGTGTAATCGTAGTCGGAATCCGAGCCCCTGTATTGATCAACCAAATCTGAGTGTACCGCCGCAACACCCTTGAACACCGCAATTGGCTCACCTTGGCCAACCAAGATTGCAGCGGCACCATGGCCATATAGCATTTCAGCCGCACTGCCAGGTTGGGCGTCACGACACTCGCTGGCCAACAATAGAGTTGTAGAATTAGAACAATCGACCTGAGATAAACGGTTCAAGGCAGTCGTGGCCGCTCGACGACTACCACTCAAATCTTGTGTATTGATATCCTTACCACATTGCAGCGCGTCTGCAACAATGCCGCTGTTACTGCGATCCACAAACGGTAGCGTAGTAGAAGCTAGTTGCACCGAGTTGATATTTGATGCTATCCCCCGTAAACAGTCATGCCCAGCCTCAAATGCCATCGTAATGACGTCCTCATCCCAATTGGCCATCGAACGCTCCCCTTTAGCGAGACTTTTGTGCCCAGGGATGGCCCACCCAATACCATCAACAATACCTTTGCGAGACATACGTAACCGTGGCACGTACGCTCCGAAAGACAATATTCCTATACCTAGTTTTTTGCTCTTTTTACTCACAATTTATACTTTTTAACCCTAGTTGAATTGGTTTATAAATTTACCCTGACACCCCAATAAAAAAGCCGCGGTTCGGCTAGATGGCGCCAGCTCGCCGTAGCTCTGAAATTTCGTCAATCGAATAACCAACTTCTAGGAGCACCGCTTCCGTATGTTCCCCTTTTTCTGGCGCGCCCGATCTAAGTCCTGTGTCTGCATCGCTCATCGACACTGGGAAATCTGCCACCGCCACACCATCACTTATACCCGACATCGAAATTTTTCTGAAAAACTCCATCGCCTCAACCTGTGGGTGCTCGAGGGCGCTTTGTGGGTCTAATACGGGACCACAAGGCACACCAGCTGCGGCCATTTTTTCGAGGACAGTATTGCTATCACGCTTGGAGCACCACTGGGCGAGATAATTACATATTTCATCACGTTTCCCACCCCGTCCTTCATCGCTTTGTAGTCTTGGATCATCGATCCAATCCTCCCGACCAACAGCCGCCGATAGCCGCTTAAAAATGCCGTTTCCAACCACATGAAGCAAAATATGACCATCCGAAGTAACAAAAATATCTGATGGCGACGATGTTTGTGACCGATTGCCACTAGGTACACGGTTCGCACCGATCGCCTTTTGTTCTATAAGCATTGGACTGAAGAACGATAAGGCCGTGCCCAACAACGATGCCTGTACATGCTGCCCACGTCCAGTATCGCGGCGCTGATACAACGCCGCTAACGTTCCAAAAGCGCTATACAATGCCGTACCAAAATCCACGTAGGGGGCCGCGGTTTTGACCGGCTTATCGGGACTGCCCGAAAAATAAGCGGCTCCTGACATCACCTGGCCTATCCCATCGAATCCTCCCCGCTCCTTCCAAGGTCCTTGATGTCCATAGGCTGTTTGGGTAGTGAGGATGATGTCGGGCTTAATAGCTTTCAATGTATCGTAGTCAAGTCCTAATTTGCGCACCCCAGTGGGTGGATGATTAACGATCACAACGTCCGCTAAAACCACTAATCGCCGTATAATTTCAGGGGCGCTAGCATGACCAAGATCCATAGTTAGGCTTTTCTTATTCCCGGCACTTTGTGCAAAAACAGCGCCACCATCACCACCAATCGGGACAACAGGTCGGTCCTCACTCCCTCCGGGCTTCTCAACCCTGGTGATATCGGCTCCCAAATAACCGAGGAGAGCCGCGCAATAAGGTCCAGCAATATACCGAGAGAAGTCGAGGATTCTGACTCCCGCAAGTAAGTTTTTATCTGACATAGAGTGATTTCCCATGGCGTCGCATTGACACCCTCAACGGAATAATAACCCCATTCGCAGGCCCCATATAGAAAATCGCAAAACCCACCAAACCAATACAACTCATAACCTTCGCGAAAATTATGCGTAAACCATTAGCATATGCGAGGTTGAATGATGCTTACTTTTACGAATCATACGTTACAATTTCGTATGCATATAAAGAAAACTATATAATATAATTGGCGGTCACAGGGTCCTTTTTTCGCTATATTTTTGTGATGAGCGAGAATATTTATTATAATATATTTAGAATTTAAAATGATTTATAATTATATTATAATGTAACTTATAGTATAATAAATTAGGAAATATCAGAAACTTTTACATTAGGTCTTTAGGTCCGATAATTCCTAGATCATATTATACTATACGGAAAATATTTCTAATTAAGACTTTTGGAGTAACGTATGGGACGCCTGGCAACCATTAACAAGACCGACGTCATCAATGCACGTGACTACTTACGGTCGACGGGTAAGGCTCACGGTATAATCGCTATCCGAAAATACATTGGACATGGCTCCCCCGAATTAATCGGGCGGCTATTAAAGGGCAAGGACGCGACTGACACACCAGGTTTCCTCCCAAAACGGGCATCTCCCACTGTAACTGAAGCCTGCGCTGCAAAAAGATACCTACTAGATGCCCTTTCTTCCCGTGAGAAAGAGGTCGAGCATATGCGTCAAGCCATAACCCAGCTTGAGGAGCGTGTCACAGCGGCAGAGACTAAATGTGCGGTGATGACAGACCTTATAAGGGCAAAAGAGCTTGAAGTACTCCGACAACGGGAAATATTCGAAAATTGGAAAAGCGATCTGCAGCAAGAACGAGGTCCACCTAAGGCTGATACCGTTAAACCGAGCCGGGTTGATTCTCCGGTTACACCAAAAAGTTACCGCGGCGCACAACTCGATCTATATAAAACTAATAAGGAATGATCCCTTCTTGCTTACATTTGGGTGGCATAAATGGCACCCAGCGTCCCAAATAGAGATACAATAACCGTTCAGCTTTTTAAGGACAATTACGACTAGACCCTTCCTTTTTATGAGAGGACTAGTATCGAAAATGAAAAAGACCATTCGTACGAGCTGTCCCCGAGACTGTTACGACGGTTGTGGGGTCTTAGCCGAAATCCGGGATGATGCTGCGCCCCGGATTCTAGGAGATCCAAAACACCCTGTTACCCGCGGGCGCTTGTGTAGTAAATGCGCCATCGCATATAACGGTGTCTGGCAGGATTCGGATTCAAGATTGAACTACCCGCTGCGACGGATCGGCGACAAAGGAAGTGCGAAATATGAACGTATCTCCTGGGATTTTGCGTTGGAGGAAATCGCAACCAATCTAAATCGAATCATCCAACAGGACGGCGCTGAAAAAATATTACACACTCACTACACTGGCACACTCTCGCTCATTGCGTACAAATTTCCGGATCGCTTTTTCAATTACCTCGGCGCATCGGTCGTTGATCCGGACAGTATCTGCAACGCAGCAGGACATGTCGCATGGAACCTACTATTCGGCAATTCGTTAAAGGGTTTCGATCCCCGGACTGCAAAAGATTCCAATTGCATCTTAGTATGGGGCGCAAACCCTTCACACTCTGCGCCTCATGCACACGAGCACTGGTTGGAAGACTCGCCCGCAAAAATAATAGTCATTGACCCGATATATTCTGAGTCAGCCGCCACCGCGGATTTGCACTTACAATTAAAACCCGGTTCGGATGCCGCGCTCGCGTTCGGACTATTACATGTGCTACGCGAACTCGGAAAGTTTGATGAGAGCTACATAGACGACCACACGCTTGGTGCAGATGAGATTGTCGAAACTATAGATCGTTGCGACCCACAGTGGACGCATTCACAAACCGGCATCCCCGTTGAATTACTAGTAAATGCCGCTGAGATATACGGAACCGGCCCTTCACTATTGTGGTGCGGCCAGGGATTACAGCGCCAACCGAATGGCGGGAACATCATGCGTGCAATAGGGTTACTGCCAAGTCTGACCGGAAATATTGGTAAACCCGGCGCCGGCTTTTGCTATTTGAACTTTACACCTGGGATGGCGGGTATCAACTGGGATACGCTAGGCGGCGCCGGCCTTTGCAAGCAACCTGGAAAGACGATCAGCCATATGGATCTCGCAACCAGGCTTGCAAACCCGGACGAATTCAAAGCTTTAATTACTTGGAATACTAATCCACTAGCTTCGGCCGCGGACCAAGGAGCGTTGCGCAAAGCGGTCTCGCGCACTGATTTATTTACAGTAGTGATCGATTGTTTTCCGACCGATACGGCAGCCTACGCTGATATAGTTTTACCCGCCGCGAGTTTTCTTGAGTTCGATGATATAACCTGGAGCTACTTTCATTTACATATTGGTGCACAAGCCAAAGTCATGGAGCCTGTAGGCGAAAGCCTGCCCAATCAAGAAATATTTCGCCGACTAGCAAGAAAGATGAACTTAGTTGAGCCAACGCTATTCGAAGACGACGAGACACTTATTGATCGCATGATGATGGAAATGAACGTCGGTTTAGATTTCGCTGGATTAAAATCGCGGGGTCATTTTTATATTAGCGACGATCCGATTCTTATGTTTGAGAACGGGAAATTCGAAACCACGAGTGGCAAGATAGAAATCGCCTCAAATACTGCTGAAGCGCTAGGGTTGCCTCGCACACCGCAACCATCTGTAGACCGACAGACCAAAGATGGTCATTTCCGGCTACTGACGCCGGCCTCGAAATGGCGGCTAAACGACTCCTATGCCAATGACCCTACAATTGCTCGTAGGGCCGGGCCGGCAACAGCATTAATTAACGAAACAGATGCCGCTCGGATCGGCGCCACCGATGGGTCCCGACTGCGTTTGAGAAATGTGACTGGATCAATCGATCTCGTTGCTCAGGTTGACGCCAATGTGCTCGCCGGGGTCGTCATATCCTATAAAGGGCGATGGCCATCACTTGAAGGTGGCGCAGTTAATGTAAATAGCGTTCATACCCCGATTAAAACCGACATGGGTGAAAGCTCCAGTGTGCACGCGACTGAAGTGATCGTCGAGGTACTTTGATCGTTCAAATCAGGAAACCCGACGAGTCAGTTTTATTTTTGAACTGTCGCCGCATCAAAGTAGGCCACACCTTCCCAAGCGTCACCAACAAAACCAGACATTAAATAGATCTCCGGTCGCCCAATAACTTGCATATAACGGAGTATCCCGTCATTTGCATGATTGCCAAAACCAACAGCCAACACAGTTCCGGCGCTAGTAGAGAATTCTATATCTAACACCCCTTTCCCCAGTCCGAAACGACCATCATCTGCAGCTGCAAATTCTTCTGGCCTTAGAACGCGAACAGGAGCCGCAGTCTGCATGAATGTAATCGCTTTTTTTAATTCGACTGAATTCTCTTTCGTTAAAGGAAAACCACTTAGTGCGTTGTGCCAAGATAGATCTCGTCTCGTATATTTTTCCCTACCATTGGTCGTAGTAATTTCAACACTGGTAATATTTTTGAGCTCCGATTGCAAAACCCCACCTTCAACGTTCCGCACCAGATTCCCGTGTGTTGGTTGAGCGCCAACAAAATACATCAACAATAAATAACCAACCGCAACTAATGACAGCGATGCATGTAGGTATGCGCGGGAGCAGCT
>DPMX01000018.1 GCA_003540955.1 Gammaproteobacteria bacterium | reverse complement strand
GACAGTCGCTTCTGCGTCATCGTCTCGCTGAATCAAATTTTCACCCGTTTCATCGTCTTTCCCATTTATCTTCGGCGGCTTGAACTCGAGATGGTAGCTCCGCCCGGAACCAGGATGAACCCGTCGCCCAGACATACGACGAATAATTTCATCGTCAGCCACAACGATCTCTATAACTCGATCGATTTTCACCCCGGCCGCCGCCAAACCTTCAGCCTGTGGTATCGTTCGTGGAAAACCATCGAATAGGAATCCATCTTCGCAATCCGGCAACTGTAGCCGTTCCGTAACGAGGCGAAGGATGATATCGTTTGAGACGAGCCGGCCTGCGTCCATAACAATTTTTGCTTCTAATCCAAGTTGACTACCAGTGACGATTGCGGACCGAAGCATATCGCCGGTTGATATTTTGGGGATACCATATGCTTCGCATACAAAATCAGCCTGAGTGCCTTTGCCAGCCCCGGGACCACCCAGCAGAATGACTCGCATATTTACCTTCTCCAAACCCTGTAGAATTGACATCTATACCCTCAAGCAGCATCGGGGGCCAACTCGGCAACCCTCGTGCGTAACATGAGGTCGAAATCGAACTCATTATGAAACTAGATTTCGATCAAACCCCAAACACTTTAAGCGTCACGACCTACTCCAAAGAGGGAATTACTCTCGGCGGCCGACTACTGACTGAACCCTTTGTCGTCAAGGGAATTGATATTTTACTCGACATCGTGCCTGAATCTGTAGGGGCGATTGGTCCAGGCCACATCGAACTGTTAGTGCAACTCAACCCAAGTTTAATAATCATTGGAACAGGAAGCACACAAATCTTTATCGACGCGTTTGTCTTGAAACCAGCACTCGAAACCAACATCGGCGTCGAAGTGATGAACACCGCGGCCGCTTGTCGAAGCTTCAATGTTCTAGTCGCAGAAAATCGGGCAGTTGTTGGTGTGTTCTACACACTATGACTTTTTTACGACCATACCTCAATGAAATACACGACGCATGCAGTGCTTTCGAATTTTTCCTAATCCACGTCACATAATACCTTAACGCTGGGGAAGGTAATTAAGCGGCTCAACGGCCTTACCATTACGCCGTATCTCAAAATGCAACATGACGCGTTTAGCATCGGAATCTCCCATCGTTGCAATTTGTTGGCCCGATTCTACAGTCACGCCTTCAGCTACCAGCAACTTATCATTGTGCGCGTAGGCACTTAGGAAATCCTCATCATGTTTGACGATAATAAGCGCTCCGTATCCTCGTAGTCCACTGCCGCTGTACACTACAAGCCCATCGGCGGCGGACTTTATAGGCGCGCCCCGCTCTCCAGATATTTCGATCCCCTTCGCCCCCGAAACTGACGAAGCCGCCTTGATTGGACCACTCGCGGGCCAGAACCATTTTATAGGCTGCGACGCCAATCTTGGGGTTGATAATTGTTTTTTCGAAGATAGTTTGTTGGTCGGCCTATCGATCTTCAAAGCGTCCACGGGGCGGCTCAGCTGTGCCGGCGGAGCATATAATCTCAGTGCTTGCCCCGCTTTAATCATGTGAGGGTTCGATAACCGATTCCACCTCTTAACACTCCGAAAATCGAGGCCAAAACGCCACGCGATTGAATACAACGTGTCGCCACTTTGCACCTTATACGATCTCGGGCGTAAAGGGGCAAACTGCTCTGTTATGCGCCCGGCCCGATGTACCGTTACTATTTCCTGTCTGGCGTTCGATTTGCTGGTTATCGGTGCCACCGCGTTTTTGACGCACCCACACAGAACCACGAATAAAGCTGGCATGAATACGATTGCGCCAGGACGGCTTATGAAAAGGGTGCGCTCCAGCACGGTAAACGGCAGACCCTAAGTTACCCCGTCTACCATCGGGACGAATCTCACCAACTCCAATATCTGCTCCTCTAGGCCACTAGCAGTTTTAGTCACTAACATTAGCTTCTGATTACCAGGGGGGCCGACCGGGATGACTAGTCGACCTCCTACCGCGAGTTGGTCAGTTAACGCCGACGGGATCCCTATCGCAGCAGCGGCCACCAAAATCGCGTCATAAGGCGCATATCTATCCCACCCGAGAGATCCGTCATCATGCCGCACACGTACATTGTTGACGTGGAGTTCATGGAGTCGAATCCTTAGTTTACTCGCGAGGGCACCGATACGTTCAACGCTGTAGACTGTTTGCGCCACTCTAGCAAGAATTACGCTTTGATATCCGCAGCCCGCACCAATCTCTAGCGCCTTCACGATTTTACCGCGACTAAGTAGGGCCTCGGTCATCACCGCAACGATGTATGGTTGAGAAATTGTTTGACCCAGACCTATTGGTAACGCATTATTTTCGTACGCTCTACTGGCTAGGGCTTCGTCCACGAATAAATGGCGCGGCGTGGTACCAATCAATTCCAAGACCTGCTCTGAACCTACGCCCATACTTCGTATTTGTGCAACGAGGCGATCGCGTGCCCGCTGGGAGGTCATCCCGATTCCACGCAGATCAGCTGTCATTAAAGGGAACCTTAGGCGATACCAAATCCTTGCCTAAACTCATGTCGAGGAAGTTCCCGGTAGGGACGGATCGCCGCTTTTGACGCAAACTGGCACGGGCGCTGCAGCGTTCGATACCTGTACACATTATCCAGTCGTTCCATGTAACAATAATTCTAGTAACGCTTTCTGTGCGTGTAACCGATTGCCTGCTTCATCCCACACCACACTCTTCGGGTGTTCCAACACCTTGGCGTCGACCTCTTCGCCGCGGTGTGCGGGTAAACAATGCATGAACAACACATCGGAGCGCGCTTTAGACAACAGCGCTTCGCTAACTTGAAACCGATGGAATAACTCATGCCGCTTTTCAGCTTCATTTTCTTGCCCCATACTTGCCCAAACATCGGTGACGACGAGGTCGGCGTTTATAACCGCTTGTTCTGGTCGATGCGAGTAGTCAAGCTCAACGGAGCTTGAGACATTTGCGAACTGACTGGGCTCGTATCCAATTGGTGTGGCTATGGACAAAGCAAAACCGAATTGCTGCGCCGCATTGATATAAGAGTTACACATATTGTTTCCATCACCGATCCAGGCGACCTTGCGGCCTTTTATATCACCACGGCGTTCAAAATATGTCTGCATGTCGGCCAGTAATTGGCAAGGGTGGAAGCTATCCGTTAATCCGTTTATCACAGGAACTTCTGAAAACTTAGCTAATGTTTCGGCTGCATCATGCGAAAATGTGCGGACCATGATGGCGTCACACATGCGCGATAAAACCCGAGCAGTATCGGCAATTGCTTCTCCCCGACCGAGTTGTGTATCACGAGGCGAAAGAAAGATTGCGGCACCACCACTTTCCACCATTGCCGATTCAAATGAGACACGAGTTCTAGTAGAAGATTTATCGAAGATCATCGCGAGGACTTGATTCGAGAAAATCGCCGGCCGAACCCCTTGGGAACGGAGCGCTTTCAGTTCCTGGGCGCGTTGGATCACAGCCCTCAATTCTTCAGGGGATAAATCAAGAAGCGTGAGGAAATGCCTTACGCTCATCCGCTAGCCCGAGCTACAAAACGCCTCAATAAGCGCGCACACCGTTGTAACCATATGAGCAACCTCTTCGTCGGTCATAATTAGAGGCGGCAAAAGCCTTACGACATTATCCGCAGCCACATTGATTAAAATGCCCGCGTCTAGCCCGTGCGCCACCAACGCTCCACAGGGCCGGTCCAGTTGTATCCCTA
>DPMX01000223.1 GCA_003540955.1 Gammaproteobacteria bacterium | reverse complement strand
GATGGGATTGGAGGGTGCAGTAAAACTTGGATTTAGTAAGGAACTGGCAGCGGCAACCAACGAAAATGAACGCAACGATCTCTATGAGCAGCTACTGACACGCATGTACGAAAAAGGGAAAGCTGTCTCCGTCGCAACAGCATTCGAGATCGATGCGGTCATTGATCCTTCAGAGACACGCGCATGGCTGATTCGTGGAAGGCGCTCGGCCGGGCCACGAACTCGTCAAGCACGACGATTTGTCGATGTGTGGTAGAGAAACCTCCGAGTGACCAGCAAATGACGGTATCGAAGCTTACCTGTTGTATAACACTCGATTTCGATGGCATGTCCTCATGGATCGGATCGGCGAAATCGCAAAACCCTAGCACGATTTCGCGCGGTCAATTCGGCGCGGTCGCAGTACCTCGAATCCTCAAGCTACTCAATCGTTTTAGTATCCATTCAAGTTTCGCTGTTCCCGGGCACACCGCCTACGCGTATCCAAACATCGTCGCAGACATCTGCGAGCAAGGACATGAGATCGTTCATCACGGCTGGGTACATGAGAGTCCGGCAGACTTTGACGAATCTGGGGAGCGACACAACCTTGATGAGGGTCTTCGTGCTCTTGAACGAATCACCGGGACGCGCCCGCGCGGATACCGTTCGCCGTCCTGGGGATTCAGCAAGCGAACGGTTGATCTGTTGATCGAATACGGCTTCGATTACGATTCCAGCTGTATGGGGCATGATCACTACCCCTATTATTTACGCAGTGGAGATCTCTGGTCCCTTGATGCGGCGTATCAGTTTGGTCACTTAACGAATCTCATCGAGTTACCCGTCACCTGGGGACTTGACGACTTCCCAGTCTCCGATCACGTGCCGGGATTTAACCAAGGACTGTATGCGCCAAGTGCGATTGAAGAAATCTGGCGAGGCGACTTTGAGTACGCTTTGGCCAATAGTTCCGGCGGCGTATTTGTCCTGACGTTGCACCCGCAAACGATCGGCAGAGGAAATCGCATGTTAATGTTGGAACGGCTGCTAACGCATTTCAGCGCGCAAGATGTGATTTTCGACACTATGCACAATTACGCCCTCCGCTGGAAAGCAGCCAATCCGCGAGCAGCTTGGGAAAAAGCAAATCCAGATCTCGCCGGCACTAGTTCAACACGCCTTTAAAGCAGCGCAATATAATTGAATGTTTTCGATACCATCTCAGCACCGGAAAACGCCAAAGCGATTATCTCCCAAGCGGATATTCCGGGAGCAACTAAAGGCATGATGGGTAGCGAAGTGCGGTCGGATAATTTATCTTTCAAAAACCGGCTAGAATGATGCTACATTCCTAACTTTGAATATCACTAGAGGACAGACAATGCACGTCGGTTATTCCCCAATCTTTCAAAATCCTGGTAACCGCCTACCGGATGCCGAAGTCTATCGCGAGGAGCTACGGTTAGCAGAATTGGCCGAGCCCCTCGGCTTCGAGTCTATCTGGTCGATAGAGCATCACTTTACCGAGTACACGATGTGCCCAGACCCTGTTCAATTTCTAACCTACATGGCCGCCAAAACAAAACACGCGAAACTTGGAACCAGCGTTATTGTGCTGCCGTGGCATGATCCCATGCGCGTGGCGGAACAAGTCTCGATGCTGGACCACTTGTCCGGCGGACGCATGATTCTGGGTCTTGGTCGGGGTCTCGGTAATATAGAGTACGAAGGTTTCCGCATTGACCAGGGCAAAGGACGCGAGCGATTTGTCGAATACGCGGAACTTCTGCTCGAGGGCCTAGAACTCGGATATCTTGAAGGTGGCGCCACTATCCAGCAACCGCGGCGCAATATCCGACCACAGCCCCTTAAATCTTTTAAGGGTAGGACTTATGCGGCCGCAGTCTCACCCGAATCAATGCCAATTATGGCTCGCCTTGGCGTTGGTCTATTAGTGATCCCCCAAAAACCCTGGGATGTCGTAAAACAAGACTTCGCGATCTATCGCGAAGTCTATGAGAAAGAGAATTCATGCGCCGCACCACAACCGGTGTGTGGCGGTTTTTTCTTTGTTGACAAGGACGCCGGTCGAGCAGAAGAAATGGCGTATAAATGGATCGGCGCCTACTACCACACCGCGATGAAGCACTATGAAATGGCTGGCAAAGAATTTGGAACACAAAAAGGCTATGAATTCTATAAAAACGTTGGGAAATACATTGAACGGCATGGCCTCGATGGCGCAGCGAAAGATTTCGCGGAACTAATGCCCTGGGGCACACCGAAGCAAGTGATTGAGAAAATCGCTTACATCCATGAAATTATCGACATGAATTTGCTGACCTGTAATCTGAGCTATGCAGGCATGCCCTACGACGAAGCAGAACGGAATATGCGCTGCTTCGCCGAGCACGTGCTACCTGAGCTGAAAAAATGGAAGACAAAGACACTAGCGACGCCGACCGATTTGAATCTTCAACTCGCATCTTAAACATCGGCTTAGCGTCACCACGATCGAACCATTGCGTCCATCACTCAATCAAAAACCTCCAGAGGAGGGACGCTCTGCAATTGAGTGGAGCTCGCAATAATCAAGAACAATGAAATCAGCGTTGCTCAACACTTGCATTTTAAGAATTTCGCGGAGAATGCATTGAGCTCATTGCTTACGGCAGTGCTACGGGTTTAGCCCTAGAGGGCCGCACGGATCCGCTGGGCATGCTCTTCAAGTACACTTGGATCTTCCAGATCCCGCGCATGCAGTTTGAACTCGATACCATCGTGTCTCGGAATAATATGAAAATGTAGATGGAAAACAGTTTGCCCTGCCGCGCTACCATTGAGCTGCGCGACCATTATCCCCGGCGCATCGAACGCAACCTTAATCGCAGCCGCTATCCTCTGCGTAACCTGAATTGTCGAAGCCAAATACTCGGGGTCAACATCAAGTAAATTCTCTGCGGGATATTTTGGGATGACTAACGTGTGTCCTGGCACTTGCGGCATCGCATCCATGAATGCAAGTGAGTGCTCATTTTCGTAAACCCTAGAGGAAGGAATTTCGCCCCGTAATATCTTAGCGAAAATATTATCGTCCGCGTACGCCATCCAACATTCTCCTTAATTACTTTTATTGCAACAAACTTGACTCACGCTGGTTTGGCATCGTAGTCAAGTATAAGCAATGTCGATAATCGGTCTAAAAATAAACTGTGCTACTTAAGCTGCTGAGCCTGCATCCGATTGATGCGATCCGCACTGAACGACACGGAACGACGTGTCTTCAGGTCAAGTGCAACCGCGACTCCCTGACTATGGACAACAGGCAATTCAGTATCAAGATCAAATAGGAGATGACTCAGACGCTTCGTCTTCGCGGTAAATGAGCGAAGGCCCGACAAAATAACAAATCGGCTGTTATGCATAAGCACCGAGTAATAATCAGCACGGCTTTCAATCACTGCACCGCCAAGCTCACCAGAACTACGTAACGCGAATTCAGCGTCACTTTGCAAAATGGACATAAAATTGGGGATTGCATCGGCTATACGAGCGCCGTATTGATAAAATTCCATAGCGCCGTCAGTACCACACTCTTCAGCCATTACCGTCCCACGCCCCGTTTCTACGTAACCCATGTCCAAAGCCTCCTTAACGGATTTCACCGGGATCTCTTCCGCATAAAGGCTCCTAGCGACACCGTGATCAGGAACCTGGAAGCCTGAATCATTGATTCGGAGATCAAAATCCTCTGGCGGTTTATCTTCAGAGTTGACGATATCTATTTCACTATAAAAGCTCGCAAACAGTGTATCGTCCCGGCTATGTCGCATTTCTGTATATGCGGTGACTCTAGAATTCTGTTTCCCCACCAGCTGACCCCGGATCGTGATCGGTATCGCCAGCCTCACTTCACGATGGAAGCGAATGTGTTGGCTTACGATTGCCATTCGCCAATCACGCTGGCGAAGGAGCTGGGGATATAAACCGAACTCGGCCAGTAGATGAATGAGCCCTTGGTAATTTTTGTCTATGTAGTAACGAACGTTTAAGTGTCCATTTTCATCACACTCCCATGCATTAACACTAGATCGGTGTACGGTATGGGCAAACGTTTCAGTCATCGCATTTCTTTATTGTGCTTAAATACACAATTTTCCTTCATATCATACGGCGTTGCTAGGATCTGCAGATTGGAAAAGTTTCCTTGCAAACCACAACAGTCATGGCGCATTCTGTTTAGTATAGCGACAGCCTCTCCTATACATCCTCTAAGGCACTGCCGACAGTAGTAAAACACTTGATGATTTTATGTCATTTTTCTGCCCTGAAGTCACCTAAAACAAGCTTTGAGTTTACAAGAAATCATCCTGACCGTATTTTGGCTTATCATGTCTCGGCACTTTAGATAAGAAGGAACCCACGTGCTTTATAAAAACTTTGCTACCACCGAAGAAATCGACGCCGAATATAATCTAGGTTTGATTCTCGGTGACCTCGATCCTTACTTTAATTTTTATAGTTCACAAAGCGCAGCTGCCCGCAGCGATCTCACCTGCTCACTCGACGTACCCTATGGTCCAACGGTCGAAGAAACATTAGATATCTTCCCTGCGGAAAATCCTGAAGCGCCAATTTTGATTTTTATCCATGGGGGTTACTGGCGTCGCTTGAGTTCAAAACATTTTAGTTTCGTAGCGCGCGGTCTAGTCGCCCACGGGATCACCGTTTTAGTGACCGACTACGCATTGTGTCCTAAAGTCACCTTGCCCGAAATAACACGACAATCACGTGCTGCCGTCGCGTGGGCTCGTAACACGGATAAAAAGTACCACGGCGATCGTGAACGCATCTACGTCGCGGGGCATTCCGCCGGCGGGCATCAAGCAGTGCGAGTGCTGTGTACAAACTGGCTAGATGATTACGGTTTAGCTTCCGACACAATTAAAGGATGCTACGCCATCAGCGGCCTCTATGATTTATCACCTATCCGTTATGCGTTCGTACAACAAGCATTGCAGCTTAACGATGAAATCATTCAACGGGAAAGTCCCATATTTAATATTCCTAAAGCAGCCGCGCCTCTAATTGCTGACGTCGGTGCTGAAGAGTCGAGCGAGTTTCGGCGCCAGTCAGCTGATTATATCAAAGCATGGAAAAACGCCGGCCTGCGAGGTGACTACTTCGAGCAAACAGACAAACATCACTTCAATGTCGTGGATGGGTTTCTCGATCCAGATAGCGACCTATGTGAACGGGTAGTATCGATGGTTAAATCATGAACATACATCCAAGTCCAATTCGAAATACTGCTGGAAGTGAATCTGTACATAATTCAGTAACGGCTGATCCTAGATTGCGATCTGTACCGCACCAAACTTATCCATAAAAAGGCTCAGCTGCAGACCTACATGGCGTTGCTACTTCAACAGTTACGATGCAGCCATGCCTTGCACCACGACTCCATCGGAAGATGGCGCCTCGAGCTCAGGGAGTACTTCCGTCAAGAAGGCATTTAGCTCGTCCAGCATCACCTCCTTTGGACACTGGGCGTAATGCCAAATAAGCGTGATGTATTCCGTCGGTAACTGCTCGTAAATTTCGTGCCATTGATCTTTTAGCTCGGCTATAGAACCACCGAGGAAAAGTCCACTTTTGATCATGGAATCCACGTTTTCCTCCACGCTCTCAGACCGTGGTAGGTTGTCGTAGAATGTAGAGTAATGGTGGTAATACATCTCTTGATCGTAATTCCGAACTCGCTCACGAAATTGTTTCTTATCACCAAGGTGAATCCAGCGCGCGATCGTTTGACGCTCACCAAGAGTATAGTCGATACCTGCCTTCTTCCCTTCTTCCACATACATTTCCGAAAACTCAACTAAGGTTTTTAGCGGAGTAAAATAAATCGGGCGGAAGCCATTTTTCGCCATAAAAGGTATTGAGGCCGCGCTCCCACTCATTGGCATAAAGATCGGTGGATGTGGATCTGTGTAGGTGCTCGGTACGACGCACAAACGCTGTATATTTCCGTCGGCATCGACTTCACCAGGAGCCCCGGCCTTACGAATGCTGTCATTCGCCGGATAACCCACAACACCAGTGTCATGTGGGTATGGCATCTGGTAGTGAGAGTTGCTGCTCGAGACAGACTCTTGGGTCCAGCAGTCGACAAGCATTTTCACGCGCTCTTCGAAAATCTTTCGGTTCCTCAGATCGTCATCGCTACCGTCAGAAACGGTTGCTACCGCATCGACATGTTGACCCAGTGTACTCATCCAACGTTTCTGGTACCCCCGAGTTAGCCCGACGAAAAGACGCCCTTGCGTCATGTGATCGAGAATAGCTGTTTCTTCTGCGACTCGTATGGGATCTCGGGTCGCCATCACATAACCCAAAGCACCGACGTAGGCATTCTTCACTTGGCTTGCCCACCAGGCGTTAAGCACACCTGGATTTGGTCCAACCTCATACCCTTCAGAATGAAGATGATGTTCAATAGTGCTAATACCCCACACCCCCATCTCGTCGAGTTCGCGCACGATATCTAGTGTCTCGTGGAGAACTCGATGATAAACGTCACGGTTACGTCCAAGCGGGCGTCGTTGTTCGCGATCGGTTCGGTCTTTCGCTGGTAAAACAGGGTAGATCTGGACAATTACCTTGGGCTTTGCCATGGTGTCTCTCCCTCGCTCTTTGGAGCGCAATTGGAGTAATGATATCAGCATGGCAGCGAATATTAGTCAAGGCAGCCTGGACTCAATACAGAGAGTTAAGGGAAGTCGCAATTCGGTTCCCACTGTCTCTTAAATAACAAATATCTGTCTTCGATGGGCAGGAGGGTTTTGGGATGAAATTGGATATACAACGCGTCGAAAGCGCGTTCGAAGGCCTGACGTTCGGCGCGTTAGGACCCTACGAAAAGGTAGTTGGTCGAGCACACGGTCAAGTCGACCCACACCACCCTCTAAATGTGGACATAGTTAATCTCGACAAAGCACCTCGCAATACGTCTGGTCTAGTCGAATATGCGGTCGACTTTTGTATCCTGAAGCCGGTCGACATGTCGAAATCAAACCGTCGCATATTGTACGATGCGCCAAACCGCGGTGATAAACTTGCACTAGTTGATCTCAACGAATCGGTAAAGGGTTTAGGCTCAAACGAACTCGGTAGCGCAGAGGACGCCGGCAACGGGTTTCTCATGCGCCAAGGCTACGTGGTTGTGTTTAGTGCATGGGACGGCGCTGTCGCGCCAGGCGTTGGCTACGTCGAGCACGCAAGCGGACACCTGCTCGCCGACTTTCCAATCGCGACCAACGATGGAGCAACAATTGTAGAGACCTGCCGTGAAGAAATCATCTGCGCCCATACGGACGGGCAAGCTCAGGCCCCTCTGGCCTATCCCGCGCACGAACCCGACCGGGGTAGCGCGACGCTAACCGTCCGGCAACACGAACCGGACGCTAGAGTAGTCGTGCCCCGCGATCGGTGGCGCTTCGTGTCCAATCGCGAAATTGAAATCGACTTAATCGAAGGCTTTGATGCTGGAGCAATCTATGAATTGATCTACGCCGCCTGCGATCCTATTGTCATGGGCCTGGGGTTAATTGGTGTAAGGGATCTTTTGGGGTTCCTACGCTACGAAAATGCGGACAATGAAGGTAGACCTAATCCGCTTAATATCGACGGGCAAATAGGAGTTGATTACAGTATCGCTCATGGCCGCTCACAGCCTGGGCGCTTTTTACGTGAATTTCTCCGACTCGGCTTTAATGAAGATATGTCGGGCCGACCGGTCTTTGATGGGCTTTATATCACCTTGACCGGCTCCCGGGGTATGTTTTTAAATCAGCCCTTTTCCCAACCTGGTCGCTTCCCACGTCACCATGAGGATCATTTGTATCCGGGCGATCAATTTCCATTCTCCTACTCAACCAAAACCGATTCAATCAGCGGTAAAACAGGCGGGATACTCGCACGTTGCTTAGCAAACAATGTGTGTCCGAAAGTAATGCACGTCGATTCGAGTACCGAATTCTGGCAAGGCCGCAGCTCCCTAGTTGTGACTGACGAGTTAGGCAATGAAATTGAACAACCCGATGAGGTCCGTACATATTTACTCAGCGGCAGTGGTCACGCCGGACCGCAGATGTTGGCACATGCTCCTATGTACTGGAGCCCATCGTTAAATCCCGTCAATGAACTCGATTATTGTGCGCTAGTGCGCGCATTGATTGTCGCACTCGATGAGTGGGCAACCCAAGGCACCGAACCGCCGCCCAGCCACTACCCAAGCGTAACCGATGGCACCTTGGTATCTCCCGAACATTTAAATTTCCCGGATATCCCAGGTGTTACGTATAGCGGTGCTATCAATACCCTG
>DPMX01000343.1:6255-10100 GCA_003540955.1 Gammaproteobacteria bacterium | reverse complement strand
TTAACTTTCTCTAGCTCGGCCATTAAGTTTGTTTGAGTATGTAATCGACCCGCAGTATCGGCTATAAGCACGTCCACCGCACGTGCAGAAGCGGCAGAACAGGCATCAAATATTACCGAGGCTGGATCAGCGCCGGGGGCTTGGGTAATGACGGGGATATCGAGGCGCTCCCCCCATTCTTTGAGCTGGTCGACTGCGGCTGCCCGGAAGGTGTCGCCGGCCGCAAACATAACGTTCAATCCAGCCTCTTTGAAACGACGGCCAATTTTCGCAATGGTTGTCGTCTTTCCAGCGCCATTTACACCAACTATAAGCATGACAAAAGGCTGCGAAGCACCATTTAGAGTAGCTATTGTTAGTGGGCTTTCGCATGGTTTCAAAAAATCGGTCATCTCGCAAACTACCGTTTTTAGTAGATCGTCCTGAGCTGCAGCGTCCCGTGATTTAACAGCAGCAACAATTTTTTTCGTGGCTTCGATCCCGCAATCGGCGATGAGCAACGAGGACTCCAGCATATCAAGGGTTGCGGCATCTATAGTGGTACGGTGACTAAGAACAGACTTTAATCCTTCTAGAAGGGTGTTTCGGGTCCGGGCTATACCTTTTGCAAGACGATTAAACATTCGCAACAAAAATTCCGCGGTCAGATTCAAAAGCGTGATGGTGTTTTGCGGTGTCGTTATCGGATATCCTACCATCCCTGTTGAATCGTGCCATCGATAGGGTCATGCCATATCGGCCGTCGTCTGTCTTTGGGCCTATTTTTGCTAATTTGGAGATTAATCTTGCGCCAAATCGCCCGCTTGTTTTTTATCTGCGCACTTTTTTCGTTCACTTTGGCGCATGCGGCCGATCGTACCCATGAGTATCTGCTATCCAATGGGCTCAAACTAATTGTTCAAGAAGACCACCGAGCACCAGTGGCTGTGGTCCAAGTATGGTACCGCGTAGGATCGAGCTTTGAATACGACGGCATTACAGGGGTATCCCACGCGCTAGAACATATGATGTTTAAGGGCACAGAAAAAATCCCGTCAGGGAGGTTTTCCGAAATTGTTGCAGACCAGGGGGGGGAAGAAAATGCGTTTACGAGTTCCGATTACACGGCTTATTTCCAAACGTGGTCGTCTGATAACGTAGAGTTAAGCTTCGAGTTAGAGGCCGACCGGATGCTGAACTTAATGCTATCCGACGCTGAGTTTAAAAACGAAATTAGAGTCGTGCTGGAGGAGCGGCGCCTGCGTACGGACGATAATCCGCTGGCCCTCCTGGGTGAACTCGCGCGTTCAGTCGCTTTTCAAACGAGCCCATATCGACATCCGGTAATCGGTTGGGCCTCCGATCTTCAGAGTATGCGAATAGACGATCTACGAACTTGGTATAAGCGTTGGTACGCGCCGGACAATGCGACCGTGGTCGTGGTCGGTGATGTTATTCCGGATAAAGTTTTTGCACTTGCCAAAAAGCATTTTGGCCCGCTCCCGCCGCGATCACCACGAGCGCCGAAAAGTCGGCCGGAGGTCGAACAATACGGCATTAAAACGGTTTCAATGACGAGCGATAAAACACGGGTTCCACAGCTCTACATGGCCTACAAAGTGCCTACATTGAATAGCGCGCTGGCCAAAAACAGCCTAGTCGAGGAGTGGGAAATCTACGCGCTTGATGCGCTTTCAGGCGCGCTCGGTGGTGGGCCTAGCGCTCGCCTACCGCGCGAGCTTATCCGTGAAACAAAAATTGCCGCGACCGCTAGTGCTAACTACTCTTCTATTTCAAGGTTAGCGTCGCTGTTTAGTTTCAGTGCGACTCCTAGTGCAGAGCACAGCTTGGAAGAGCTCGAGGGTGCGATCCTCGGACAGATTGAGAGGTTGCAAAGAGAACCTCCGACCTCGGCCGAACTTGAGCGTATAAAGACCCAAGTCGTTGCGGAACGAATTTATCAGAGAGACTCAATGTTTTACGAAGGACTGATTATCGGGACCCTAGAGTCGGTTGGCTTAGATTGGCGCGTGAAAGATGACTACGTCGAGAAGCTCTCCGCCATTACACCAAATCAAATCCAGGCCGTAGCTGTTAAGTATCTAGTGCCGAAGGGTTTGACGGTTGCAAAGCTTTTTCCGGGCGCGGAGAGCTAGGGAAATGAAAACCTTTCTGTTGCGAATATTTTTATCAGCGCCTTTTTGTCTGAGCTGTGCTGTTCAAGCTGCGCCGGAAATTCATCACTGGCTAACTGACAATGGTGCACGAGTATATTTTGTCGAGGCCTCTGAAATCCCCATTTTAGATGTGCGCTTCGTTTTTGATGCGGGGAGCTCTCGCGATGGAGCGAAGCCGGGGTTGGCGCAGTTAGTAAACGGTCTATTAGGTGAAGGAGCAGGCGAATTAAACGCGAACGCATTTAACGAGCGTGTGGCGGACACCGGCGCTATGTTTTCGACAGGCGCACGGCGAGATATGGCCTGGGTATCTCTACGGACGTTGGTGGAAAAAAAGTATTCGACACCCGCGCTTGCGTTAATGGAGTCAGTGTTGAGCAGACCGCGCTTCGACGCCGAGGCTGTACAACGGCGCAAAGCTAATACTCTGATTGGTATTCAACGGGAACAACAATCGCCATCCGCAATCGCTAGTAAAACGTTCTACAAAGCAATCTACGACATGCATCCGTATGGGGCTTCGATGTTAGGTACAAAGGAGTCGGTTAAAGAATTTACTCGCGAGGATATAAAAAATTTTTATAAACACTATTATGTTGCTAAGAATGCATCGATAGCCATTGTAGGCTCCGTTACCCTAGAGCGAGCGACGGAGATCGCGAGTAGTCTTAGTAAGGGAATTAATGACGGCGAATCAGCGCCGCCTCTTCCGGCGGTCGGGATGTTGTCAGAGGCCTCGATCAAGTACGTTGAGTTCCCTTCAATTCAAAGCCATATAAAATTTGGTCAGCCGGGGATTAAGCGTGGTGACCCAGATTATTTTCCTTTATTGATAGGAAATCATATCCTGGGCGGGGGCGGTCTTGTCTCGATTTTATTCGATGAAATTCGTGAAAAACGGGGTTTATCATACAGCGTCAATAGTTACTTCACGCCAATGGCGGAAATTGGACCGTTTGCTGCATCTTTGCAAACAGATTACTCCCAAGTTAATGAAGCTATTGCGGTGTTGCGCGAGGAAATCAATAATTTTGTTGTCAATGGGCCAACATCAAAAGCCCTTGGGGCAGCAAAGAAGAATCTAATAGGAGGGTTCCCTTTGCGGATCGCGAGTAATTCTAAAGTACTCGAATATTTATCAATGATCGGCTTCTATCGATTGCCGCTCGATTACTTAACAACGTTTCCCCACCAGGTTGCCGCGGTCTCTGTAGACGACGTGCGTTCAGCCTTTCAGCGCCATTTAAATCCAGAGAAGATGGTGCTAGTTGTTGTTGGGCGTGTCGATTAATAGAAACATTAGCCGCCCTTCGACGTAAGAGCGATACTTAAAGCATGAAGGCCAAAAAACACACGCGAGGTCCTGGTAAAAAGAAAGGCCAGATAAGGATCATTGGGGGCAAGTGGCGTGGTCGCAAGTTGTCGGTAGTTACGCAACATGGGGTGCGGCCAAGTTCTGATCGCGTACGCGAAACTTTATTCAATTGGCTTTCACCGCGCCTTGATCGCGCAACCAGTCTTGATCTTTACGCGGGGACGGGGGCACTAGGGTTCGAAGCATTATCGCGCGGCGGGCAGCATACTACCTTCTTGGATATCGACCGTAAGGTGATCGATACTCTCCAGAACCATGTCGAGATGTTGGGCGCCAAGAACAACGCCACTATTCTCGAAAGAGATGCCCTGGAA
>DPMX01000343.1:5307-5958 GCA_003540955.1 Gammaproteobacteria bacterium | reverse complement strand
CCGAAAGAGATGCCCTGGAATGGTTACGCGGCACGAAACGTGTAGAGTACGATATAGTATTCCTGGATCCGCCCTTCGGACGCGGATTCATCGAAGCGTCTCTTGGGGAGTTGCCGAACGGCTGGTTGAAGGACCGTGCGTGGGTGTACCTCGAAGCAGAGGAAACCCCTATATTTCGCCTCAATGTAGAGCCGTGGCATATGATTCGTCACGGACGAACGGCCCACACGCAGTATGCGTTGTTGGAATTTAATAATTTGGTGCCCTATCCAACGCGTCGACAAGTACTGAGACCAGATAAAGATTTAGGACGACAATCATCGGAGTAAGTAAGTGGATAAAATTGCCATATATCCGGGCACCTTCGACCCGATCACAAATGGCCATCTAGATATCGTCGCCCGCGCGGCGCGGATCTTTGACCGAGTCATCGTCGCAATCGCTGGCAGCACCTCGAAATCAACGGCGTTTTCGGCGGACGAACGAGTAGCGCTTGCCGAAACCGTTTTAGGCTCCTTTTCAAATGTCGCAGTCGCTCGTTTCGACGGGCTGATGGTAGAATTTGCCGAGACCCATAAAGCTTGCGCCGTTCTCCGAGGATTACGTGCGGTGTCGGATTTTGAGTTCGAATTTCAGTTGGCTGGAATGAAT
>DPMX01000343.1:0-5015 GCA_003540955.1 Gammaproteobacteria bacterium | reverse complement strand
GAATTTCAGTTGGCTGGAATGAATAGGCGCCTAAATCCGGAAATTGACACAGTCTTCCTAACACCCTCAGAACAGTTCTTATTTATCTCATCCTCACTGATTCGGGAGATCTCAGCACTTGGGGGCGATGTAAAAGAATTTGTACATCCTGTTGTTAGTGACGCATTGAAGGCACGCTTAGGTACAAAGAAAAAATTAAATTGATGTCGACTAGGTCCCGTTGTTTCAAAGGTCATGGCGTTACTAATTACTGAGCAATGTATAAACTGTGACGTCTGCGAACCGGAGTGTCCAAACCAGGCTATTACCGAGGGTGCTGATTACTATGTCATTGATCCAACCCGTTGCACGGAGTGTGTCGGTCATTTTGATACTCCTCAATGCGTCGAGGTCTGCCCAGTCGATTGCATTCCATCAGATCCGAAGTGTCACGAGTCGACTGACCAATTGCTTGAGAAGTACCATCAGCTGCAGGGCAAAGGTTAACAAGTAGGTGAGTCTAATATCTATAAGACAGTTCTTTGCGCTGCTTGTTTTCCTAAACATGCAAATGGCGGTAGCGGCGCTGGGCTCGGTTCCGGCACCACCGCAAGCGGCGATAGCTTCGGCTCATCCTGCGGCCACTTCAGCAGGGCGTGAGATCTTGGAGGCAGGAGGAAACGCTTTTGACGCGGCGATAGCCGTTGCTGCGGCTCTTGCAGTCGTCGAACCATACAGCTCGGGGATTGGCGGCGGCGGCTTCTTTTTGCTTCATCGGGCAGCAGATGGTCACGAGACCATGATCGACGCACGGGAGAAAGCGCCAGCGGCGGCCACCGTTGATATGTACCTTGATGAGCGCGGCGAGTTTGTCCGTGAACGATCACTCAATGGGCCACTGTCTTCCGCCATTCCGGGGACACCAGCCGGCCTCGTGCATCTGGCCGACCATTACGGACGTTTGTCGCTTAAAGAGAGTTTAGAACCCGCGATCCGGCTTGCGACAAATGGTTTTATCGTTAAAGCACGATACCATCGGATGGCCCGTTTTCGCCAGAGTGCTATGGTGGTATATCCGTCTACGGCGGCAATTTTCTTAGGCGATGACAATCACGCTGAGCTAGGCGAGGTTATCAAGCAGCCAGATCTAGCAAATACCCTCCGTTTGTTGGCTGAGCAAGGTACGGCCGGGTTTTATAGGGGGGAAATAGGCTATCGTTTGATCGCAGGCGTGCGTGCACACGGTGGGATTTGGACCCAAAAAGATCTAAATGATTATGAAGTGGTAGAACGCGAACCCGTAATAATTAACTATGGCGGTATACGCATCGTTACCGCACCACCGCCTTCTTCCGGTGGGGTGGCGATGGCTGAAGCTTTCAATATCCTTTCACAATTTGATCTTGGGGCAATGACTCCTAATACTCGCCGGCATATCGTTATTGAGGCTATGCGTCGCGCGTATAGAGATCGTGCCGAGTACCTCGGCGATCCGGACCATGTGGAGATCCCACTTGCCCAGCTGCTGAGCGTGGATTATGCAAAATTCCTGGCGGGAGATATATCAATCGATCACGCAACACCCAGTGAGGCTTTGAGGCCTATTGGTGTCAGTAAGGGAGAAGATACGACCCACTTTTCAGTGCTGGACACTCAAGGTAATCGGGTTGCGGCCACGTTGAGTGTGAATTATCCGTTCGGTGCGGTGTTCGTCCCAGATGGCACCGGGGTTTTGCTCAACAATGAAATGGACGATTTTTCTGCTCGTCCGATGACGCCCAACGCTTATGGACTAGTCGGTGTTGATGCAAATGCAATTGCCCCGGGCAAGCGGCCGCTATCAAGTATGACCCCAACGTTTTTAGAGACTGGAAACCGAGTGGGCATTTTAGGAACGCCAGGGGGAAGCCGTATAATCAGCATGGTGATGATCGGTATTTTAGACTTTGCGTCCGGGAACAAGCCCGAATCATGGGTCCGGGCCAAGCGTTATCATCACCAATATCTCCCTGACGAAGTCCAGTTTGAACTCGGTGGTCTTACGAAGGATGAGCAACTCGATCTTCGGCAACGAGGGCATCGATTAAGGGAAAACAACCGCAATTATGGAAATATGCACGCTATCTTGTGGCGTCAGTCTAAAGGTGAAGTATCTGCCGCGAGTGACCCGCGAGGCGAAGGTTCGGCAGATGTTTTCGACGTCTCAATCGCTCATCAGCGTTGACAGCGCGGGCAGTAAAAGCTTGACCGTTGACCTATCACAACTTGGCGGATGATACCGTTTGCACAAGTACAAGGCTCCCCTTCGCGCCCATATACACGCAGCTGAACACGAAAATAACCAGGTTTGCCATCGCTTCGAACGAAATCTCGTAAAGTTGTTCCGCCCAGATCAACCGCCTCTTTCAGCACTTCACGCACTGCTACCACTATCGCGTTGTACCGTAGGTTACTGATTTGCCCTGCCGCACGATTGGGGTGTACCTTTGCGCGGTGAAGTGCTTCACTCGCATAGATGTTGCCAACTCCCACGACGACACGGTTATTCATAATAAAATTCTTAACGGCTGCTCTTCGCCGTCGGGCTACGGTGTGCAAATAGTCCCCATTAAAACGCTTATCCCACGGTTCAGGCCCCAGGTGTCGAAGTAGCGGATGATGCTGGGGCGGTTCTTCGGTCCATAGGACCAAGCCAAATCGCCTGGGGTCATGTAACCGGAGGCAAAACTGGGTGTCAAAAATAATCTCAACATGATCGTGTTTTTTAAAACAAGTCCTTGGCTCCGTGATGCGGAGGCTTCCAGACATTCCTAGGTGAACGATAAGTGTGCCGGAGTCAAAACGAAACAATAAATATTTCGCTCTTCGTTCAACAATCAGCAATTTTAGTCCGGCAAGTCTTTGCGGTAGTTCGGTTTGTATTTGTTGACGTAGATTTGGGTTCCGGACGTTGACAGAAGAGACTCGACGTCCTTCAAGCAACGGTGAGATACCGCGTCGCGTTGTTTCGACCTCGGGGAGCTCAGGCACAGCGTCTCTGCCACCAAAGTGAAAAGCCATGTAAAACGAGAACGCTCGGGAGCACAAATAGGAATCCGAAACCGATAATCGCTTTATGCCGCTCTTTCGTAGTTCGGGCCAAGAAACCCGAGTATCTCGCCCTGATACAAGACCAGATCGATGCCGTGAAGTACTTGTCGACCGTGGTAGTAGCGAGTTAGATTTTGTGCGAAGAGCAAGGTTTTCTTTGCCATAGGACGACATTATTCGCGACCGGCCAACCCTTGCCAAGGGGAGAGTCGGGTTTTAAATTCGATTAAAATTGGAGAAGATAAGATGTCTCCATGTTTCACGCCTTAGTCGGGAGTGCACGCTTACCATGTATCACGGAATAATAGAGCTCCCCTGGTGGGGCTACGTTGTGGTCGCCTTAGCCCTTACTCATATCACTATTGCCTCGGTCACAATTTACTTACATCGCTACCAGGCGCATAGGGCAATCGACCTTCATTTTTTGCCGGCATTTTTCTTTAGAGTTTGGTTGTGGTTAACCACAGGGATGACCACAAAGGAATGGGTTGCTATTCACCGTAAGCATCACGCATTCGTTGATCGTGAAGGAGATCCGCATAGTCCGAGGACATTTGGCTTGGCAAAGGTTTTGATGGAAGGCGCTGAGCTTTACCGGGAGGCAGGTCATGATCCCGAAACTATTGAAGCCTATGGCACGGGGGCGCCGAAAGATTGGTTCGAACGTAAAATCTTCACTCCCCATGATCGCGTTGGAATTTTCACCATGCTGGCATTAGATGTGAGTTTGTTTGGGCCGATTGGCTTGACCATCTGGGCGGTACAGATGGCTTGGATACCTATTTTTGCTGCCGGGATTGTGAATGGTCTAGGCCATTGCAGGGGCTATAGGAATTTCGAAACGGCTGATGCCTCCACTAATTTCTTCCCTTGGGGGGTCTTTATAGGGGGAGAGGAGCTGCACAATAACCATCATGCATTTGAGAGCTCCGCGCGGTTTTCGAGCAAAGCATGGGAGTTTGATATTGGCTGGCTCTACATCCGAACGTTGGAAGCGATGCGGCTTGCGAAAGTGAAAAAACTGGCGCCAGTGCGGTATTACGACAGTGCGAAAGCAAAGATTGATTTGGACACTTTAAGCGCTGTAATTAGCGGCCGCTTCTACGTCATGGCGGATTACACGAAACACGTAGTAAAGCAGGTTCATCGGGAAGAAATAAAAAACGCTGGCGTGGCCACACGTAAATTACTTAAATCAACAATGTTTTTGCTCATGCGGGAGGAGTGTCTGATGGACGAAAACCAACGGGCCCGGCTCAAGGTATGCCTTCAACAGAGCGCCGCGCTAGCAGAGGTGTATGAATTTCGGCTACAGCTTCAACAGATATTTTCCGAACGAGCTGCTAGGCCGGAACGACTGCTCTCGCAGCTTCAAGAATGGTGTTGGAGAGCCGAAGCAACAGGGATCGCTGCACTAGGAGATTTTGCAATTTTAATAAGGCGTTATTCGATATCCCGCCCGTAATCTAACCTGTGAGTTTGATGTGTTCTATTTGTCGCGCAGCCACCAGGTCGCTATTTGATTTTGGCTTCTTTGTACAACACATGTTTACGAATAACGGGATCGTATTTCTTGCGCTCCATCTTTTCGGGATGTGTCCGTTTGTTCTTGGCCGTGGTGTAGTAGTGCCCTGTACCAGCGGAAGATACAAGTTTAATTTTTTCCAACATTATTAAGTCCTTTAGACTTTAGTCCCGTTTGCTCGTATCTTGGTTAGGACAGTATCGATACCGAGTTTGTCAATAATTCGCAAACCTTTTTTGCTAATTCGGAGTTTTACCCAGCGGTTTTCGCTCTCCACCCAAAACCTGTGGGTTTGGAGGTTCGGTAAAAAGCGTCGGCGAGTTTTGTTATGTGCGTGTGACACATTGTTACCGGCGACGGGTCTTTTACCAGTGACTTGACAAACACGAGACATCTTAGTTCCACACTTGTGCCTAGGGCG
>DPMX01000037.1:4265-10880 GCA_003540955.1 Gammaproteobacteria bacterium | reverse complement strand
TTTTGCTGGATGCTTTACAAGCGTGCGCAGCGTCAATAGTGGCTACCACTGCGTGATTGGCTTCTGGCGCTGGTATGATTCCCTCGGCGCGCGCAAATGCAAGGCCAGCTTCGAAACACGCTTTCTGATCATAGGCGTGCGCGGTGACGTAGCCGAGATCAGTACATTGACTCACCAGCGGTGCCATGCCGTGATAGCGTAGGCCGCCCGCATGAAATCCCGGGGGCACAAAATTCGATCCTAATGTGTGCATTTTTACTAACGGGGTGAGGTGCGCTGTATCGCCAAAATCATAAGCGTATTTGCCGCGAGTCAATGTCGGACAGTTGGCCGGCTCTACAGCAATGATATCGACTGCTCTACCGCCCCGCAATTGATGGCCCAGAAACGGGAATACAATGCCACCGAAGTTACTACCACCCCCTGTGCAGGCTATTATTATGTCCGGATAGTCATCTGCTAATTCGAATTGCTGTATAGCTTCTAAGCCGACGACCGTTTGGTGCAGCAATACGTGATTCAATACGCTACCAAGTGCATATTTGGTGTCGTCGCGTTCTATTGCACATTCGACTGCTTCACTTATTGCGATACCTAGGCTGCCGCGGCTCTCGGGCGTTTTGGCTAGGACAGCGCGGCCGGATTGAGTGCGGTCGCTCGGGCTCGCGACGCAGCTCGCCCCGAAACTTTCCATGAAAGCGCGGCGATAGGGCTTTTGATCGAAACTTACTCGAACCATGAATACGTCTATATCAATCCCAAACATCGAGCCGGCTAACGCCAGTGATGATCCCCACTGGCCAGCACCGGTTTCAGTTGCTAACCGTTTTACACCGTCCTCGCGTGCGTAGAACGCTTGTGCAATCGCTGTGTTAGGTTTGTGACTGCCGGCCGGACTACCACCTTCGTATTTGTAGTAAATGTGGGCTGGTGTGTCGAGGGCTCGTTCAAGGCGGTGAGCTCGGTACAATGGACTCGGTCTCCACTGGCGATAGATGTCGCGGACTGGTTCGGGGATGTCGATATAGCGCTCTGTACTGACTTCTTGCTCGATCACGCCTTTAGAGAATAAGGGTTCTAAATCACTTGGGCGAAGTGCTTCCCCGGTTTGTGGGTGCTTTGGTGAGGTCGGTGGTTCGGGTAAGTCAGCAGCGATGTTGTACCACTGTTTCGGGATATCTGATTCATCGAGCAAATACTTAACGGTGTCGGTCACGGGATTAGGTTCTCTTCGTGTATGTTATGGCCATTATGGATCAACTTCAGCGATGATTTTATCGATGTGTGCTGGTCAGACTAGCCGTTGTTCCTCTTCTATCGGCTTGTATTGCTAGCTGAAACCTTTTGCATCGAGAAAACTAGGGTTTTTCGGGTAGGGCGTTTGTCAGTAAATCAATGACGTTACCGCCCATGATCGCCTTAATATCGGCGGAAGAAAAACCATAATTCATTAAAGCGCCGGTTAGCGAGGGTAGGCCGGTAATGTCGAACGGTGTTGTCACAGCGCCATCGAAATCACTGCCCAAAGCTACGTGTCTGATACCAATTAAGCCCGCCGTGTATTGAATTGCGCGTACAATCGACGTGATGTCATCACCACACGTTGCTTCTTCGAAAAAAGAAATCCCAACTAGACCACCATTTTTGGCGATTGACTGTAATTGTGAGTCACTAAGATTTCGTGTCCGTGGACAGGTTCCCTTTACACCCGTGTGAGAGACGACCACAGGTCGTTTTGCAATTTTGAGTACATCGGTAATTAATTGGGGAGAAGCATGTGCGAGGTCGATGATGATCCTAAGTCGTTCCATCTGTGCAACCATATTTCGACCAAATTCTGTTAATCCGCCTTTAGCTACTCCATGCGCGGATCCTCCGACTGCATTGTCAAAAAAATGGGTAAGACCCATCATGCGAAATCCAGCTTCGTGCAATCGATCGAGGTTTTCGGAGATACCTTCAAGTGCATGCATCCCTTCAATTGCCAATAAACCCGCGGTTATTTTCGTCCCGATATCTTTTCTTTTTTTAAACGTCACGAGATCTGACTTGCTTTGCAAAACAACAAAGCGGCCTTGCGAGTTTGTTGCAAGTCGTTGCAGACGTTGTGCCTGATAGAGCGCACGTTCGGTGAGATTACTCCAGGTTCGTAACGGCCAGCGTTGTGCAATGACCAGTGGTGTGATGTTGTCGGTGGTTTCTTCGTTTTGCTCGAAATTTAGTCCGCGTGGAGTCTTCGTAACGGTACTAAAGACTTGTACGCCCATGTTCGCTTCGAGCATTCGTGGGAGATCAACGTGACCATAAGGTCCGCGGCGTGAAGGATCACGATTCCATAAGAGTGTATCGGCATGAAGATCAGCAATTAGTAGTTGCTCATGAAGTTTTTTCGTGGCCTTATCCAACTGTTCTGGCCGAGTTGTATGTACGTTATTCATGTGTTGATCAATCATCCCTGGTAGAAAAAAGAAAAACGCCAAGGCGATGGACGTAATTAAAATTAACGAACTTTTACTCCAAACTTGATACCGGGATTTAGAAGATCGTTGGTTGTTTTTTATCTTAAGCATCATCGAAAAATAAAAGCACCGAGTATCGTAGATGACGGCCTTATTCGTGCAGATATAATGGCGCTAGCTTTGTCGACATAGCAACCGCATATTTCGGAGGCGGTCGCCCGCAAGATTGATTACTATCATATGCCGGTACCGCGGGACCGCGATGACGGAGAGTATTTCGAACCATTGAAGAATTTCGATCAAGGGACCGGTAAACTTTATCTCGGTCTTGTTCGCGTTACCGGAGGTGTTGGAACGTCGTTACGCCTACTCACAACGGCGAAGCGCTACGCTAGTGGTTTTGGAATTGCGACCGAGTGTGGATTCGGACGCAGACCAGCGGCGAGTATGCCAGAACTATTAGATATTCATCGAACAATAGCTAACGCCCTTTGAGTGCACCAAAGAGAGTGGAGTTATAGTTATAGCGTGGTGACATCTTCAATCAAGCTTACACGGGGAGGGATTTATGAACAGAAAATGGATAGCAATTGCAACTCTATCTGCTGTCGCTTGGTCATGTGTTCATGCTGAGTCTTGTAAGTACAACGATAGTATGGCGCCGGTATTGATCTATACACAGGCAATGAAGGAATATCGGTTCAAAGATGCTTACGTTGCTTTGACCGACAATATGACCCGTAGCCAACCAGTCGACCAATGGGTATCCGGGCAAAAAACGACTTTTGAATTGGGGCAGGTGGTTATTGGTGGGGTTGACGTTCGTTGGCCCCAACATCTCGATCCCACTTCGTGCATGAAGCACGCCATAATACCAAACGTCTTGAAGGCTAAGGATCGGTTTAACCGGCAAGGTATTACAGAGTTCGAACTTTATACCGTAGTTCACGATGGTAAGGCCTGGAAGATAGACTCACAAAAAACCTTATTCGACGAAGGCGAAATCCATCGCTGGTTTCCGGGACATCAGATCCCGGAGTTTAATCAAGGAATGTCGGAGGGAGAACCTTTACCTGGTGACGAAACTTTCTGACGTAAAATCAATCAAGTGAAAATCGAACAATCATGTTTTAGGTTAAGACAGGCCGAGCAACGAGTTTAGTCGTTGTTCGATCAAGAGGTTTTGTAATTGACGATAACCGCAGTACTGTGGGATTTTGGTGGCGTATTAACCAGTTCACCGTTTGATGCGTTTAATCGATTCGAGCGCGATCGGGGTATCCCGCTGGATTTTATTCGGAGGGTGAATTCAGTCAATCCTACGACCAACGCTTGGGCCCAGTTCGAATCGGCCAGAATGAACTTGGACGAATTTGATTGCGCGTTTGCTGATGAAACGTCTTCTGCCGGGCACCAAATCTATGGCCGTGAAATTATCGCTCTACTGAGCGGCGAGTTAAGACCTCGGATGATTGAGGTGCTGAAGCGTTGCAAGAAGAATTACAAAGTCGCGTGTATAACCAACAATGTGCAAGCTGGAAGCGATGTACCAAGGTCGAATACTGCTGCTCATGCGGCAGCGATCAACGAGGTGATGGGAATATTTGAGTGCGTGATCGAGTCGAGCAAAGTGGGGATACGCAAACCGGACCCACAAATCTATACCATGGCTTGTGAGCTTCTTGAGATAGATCCAGTGGAGGCAATCTATCTCGATGACCTTGGAATTAACCTGAAGCCGGCGCGAGCACTCGGTATGCACACTATTAAGGTGGTTTCCGAGGAGCAGGCGATCGGTGACTTGTCCCAAGCATTGGGGATAGAGCTTTTGTGAGCAAAGATGTCAAAATTTCCGACCGCTGGTTATTATTGCTTCTCCTGCTCCGATTAGTCGTCTAAAGGAGATAATAATGAAATATGCTGAACAAATCCCACGTAAACCAGTTTCGCGAAAAGAAATGATGAAACGCGTAGCTCGCTTCTCTCGAATTAAGGGGTCCGATGGCGGCTTGCCGGATAGTTATATGCCTGGCGCTGAACGGATCCTCTACAATGTGATTGGTTTTCAGCCACCAACGACCGAGGATGATAGTGTTGTGTCTCCAGTCGGTGAGGCGGCAGCACGGATGGCAGCAGTTAAAATATCCGAAGGGTTTAACTTGGGTTATTGTCGTGCTCTACCTGGGAAGGGTCCGATGATGCATAACCACGACACCAATGAAACTTTCATTGGTATTACCGGGCTCTGGCGCGCTAGTTGGGAAAACGAACAAGGTAAGGTTGAGCACGTTGACCTAAAACCATTGGATGTGATTTCGTTTCCTCCAGGCGCGATCCGCCGTTTTGAAAATGTAACCAAAGGCGCATCCGACGAATACTCTATCCTGATGTTTGTAATCGCTGGGGATGCCCCCCGGGCAGAATTCACGGCTGAGTCGATGGAGCAACTTGAAACCGCTGGGTTGCTAGGAAGTGACATACCGAAAGCGGCGGTAAAATCGACGCGTGGCAGAGTTACTGCGTCTCCAAAACGACGGTCGAGTGCTCGTGGCAAGACCAAAAAGAAAGCAGCCAAGAAGGTAAATTAAGCGGGAAATATACGGCGATTTGCATTAAAAGCGGACTGTTTCACCCCTGACGCCATAGCTTCATCGCCGCGGCGCTGTCCTGACACATATTAGCGTCTCGCCATAGTTGCCGAATGGCGATTACCGCATTTGGACAATTTGTAGATCGGTAAGATGAATCCGCAGGTAGTGCCTCCATAAGGCGAGCGTGCGCTCTAGGGAGTGCATGATATGGCAACGATGGTAACAAATGATGCAACGCGTGGTATCGTAATCCGACCGGAAAAATTAACTCTGTTAATATTGGATTCCCCGTGATGTTGATCGAATCGAGTACCTGATCAGAGTGGCTCACTTCTCGGCCTGAATTGCCGTAGCGATGCGCCGCGAGTGTTCGCAACCAGTTCAGACCAATTGCGTAGACGATTAAGAGATACAACATTCCAAGCGTTTCAAGGGCGATAGTGCCGCGAATTGTTAAAAACATAATAGATGCTGCATAAACAAAACACCCGAGATCTGCCGCCAGCCATACCGGACTCCAAATATTCGGCACATTACGACGTTGATGGGCGTGACTAATCACCGCTGCAGATGCTCTAGCAAGCAACCACCTGCGTAGCGGCGGAAACACTAGTGATAGAGGGACCAAGACAAGAGCTCTCGCCGTCGCCAAGATTGGGAGCAGAGGAATTGTCGCGATAAATCCCAAAATCCGCGAAGGCCCGGTAACGCGAAATGGAAGATACTCGCCGTCGGCTGCGGTTCCATAGTAGCGATTGGAGTGGTGATCGGCGTGCGTTGTATAAAAAAGCGATGGAGTTAACAACGGAATTCCCGCAAAGCAATTCCATACGAGCTTAAATACTTTCATGTGGTTTTTGCGTATATGTACAATTTCATGCATGAAAGTTGAGATGCGAAATAGGGCGATCCCCGCAACCAAAAACGCGGCAATTTGCAATGCGGAGTAAATCGGCGCGGTCAGGTATAACGCGACACCGCCGTACGTTATTGTTGCACTAAAGAGAAAATCGACCCAGTAGATGGTAGGTCGTAGGTCAAATAAATCTTCAACCAATGTCTTCGCTTCGCTTGCGGAGATTGGGCGCATTTGATCCGGTTCGGAATTTTGTTGTTTATCAGTCAAAGTAGTGGATCACAAATCAACGGAAAGCGCCGGCGCGATATAAGCGCCACACAATTGGCCAGCACGCTAATAAGGGATGTCGACGTAACAACGGCGTTGCTTCAACCTTGATTCCGGAATGACGTTCGATTTTCCAGAGTACGTAGTCGACCCCGCCGTCGAAGGTAAACGCTGCTTTTATGATTCGGAGTAAATTTATAAGTTTCCCATGGGGGCGGCGTAAGCGCCACGCTTGACGCGCGAGCCAGCGCTGACCCTCAGGAATCTCGGCGATAAATTCTTCCGCACAGTTTATGCTTGCGATAGTTTTAATATTCTCTCGCTCGGCGAGCGCAATTGCGGTTAGGGTACGGTAGCGACCCGCGCTACTTTTGGTGAGATTTACCGAAACCTCTGGAGTTTCGGGCCGTAATTCAGTGCGGTAACTTTCGGAAAGACC
>DPMX01000037.1:0-3943 GCA_003540955.1 Gammaproteobacteria bacterium | reverse complement strand
CCGCCACAATGTTTGGGCATCGAAATTTGGAGGTAATATCGGCATTACGCGTGTGATAAAGGTATCGAATGCTCGTTCGATCGATACTACTAGCGCTGACCGAACAGTCTCGTCTCGCACATAGGTTAGTGCAGTGGGCTGAGCGAACCGTGCCCAAAAAAATGTATGAAAGCATTCAGAGGAACAACGGTGCGTGAATTGGTCTAGCGTAATAACGGCGTATTTAGTCCGTAGCGTATCGCCCTCGAAATCTGACTCGCAATAAAACACATTTGGTGGTAATAATTTATTTGCGATCGCGAGAGTACTTTTGCGGTAGGTGTTTCGGTAGTCATCGACAACAACAAACATGTCTAAGATCCCGTCTTTTTCGATGCCACTTCTAAAGCATGAACCGTAGTAGAGAATTCCGAGAACGGCATCACCGTAGCGCGTCTTCAGAATATTTGTTATCGCAAGTGCGCCACGCGAAACTGGAGTTCGCAGTTCGGTATCAATCAGCTCAGATAAACCTTTTGAACTATTAGTTAGTGTCATATTTATATGTACGGAAGTAGGATTAAGTCAAACCTGTACTTATTGATTTCTCATATACACGGTAACGCTTAACTACTTTGCCGCCAATCGCCTCGATGATATTTCGCATGGATTTGTTTTCCTCAAGTATCCATCCCATTTCCACTTCTGTCGCGCCCTGCCTTATAACTGGCTGTTTTATGCTGTTGATCATTGCAAGAGAAATACCGCTTCCGGTAAGGCCGCCTTGGTATGGCTTACGAATTCCCATTAGCGCTACTCGTACAGATTTAGGGTGCGAAACCTTCAATCGCCAGAGTAAAGTCAACCAACCTAGCGGGAAAAGCCGCCCGTTTAAGTCCGCGATTGATTCGTTAATATTGGGAAGGCAAACAATAAATGAAACTGGGTCACCATCGATTTCACCTATTTTGATGAAATCCTTATTGACCAGTGATTTCAACATAGTCCCAAGGTCTTTGAACTCCGCCACCGTGAAAGGTACGAAACCCCAGTTGTCTTGCCAGGCGTCATTAAAAATATCTCGAAGAATTTCAATCTCATCAAAAATTTGATCGCGTCGCAGAGGACGCAATTTAAATTGACCTTTACGGACTCGGGTAGATCGCTGGATAATTTTTTCCATCGTAGTCGTAATGGTGAAGTCCGGGTGCATTCTGTATGCAACGACGTCTTTAATTTTTTTATAACCGTTATATTCTACGTGCGTCGCGTAGTACGGTCGTGCGTGCCCCATCATGACTGACGGAGGTGAATCGAACCCCTCAACCAATAGTCCACATTCATCATTAATCGAAAAGTTGAATGGCCCTTGGATAGTTTGCACATCATTCGATCTCAACCATGTTTCCGCCGTTTCGAACAATGCAGAAAATACCTCGTGGCAATCTTCTGCCTCTAACATGCCAAAGTGGCCAGTGCGATCGTTGTATTTGTCGATTCGTAATTGGTCTATTTGTGCGCTGATCCGACCTACTGCGCGATGTCCCCTATATGCCAACCAGGCTCGCCACTTTGCGTGTTTGAAATAAGGGTTGTGGCGGCTGAAATGAATGCGTCGTTCGAACTTTAAAGGTGGCACCCAATTCGGATCTGTTGCATAAATAGGCCAAGGCACGTTGATAAACTGCCCCATGGCACGATACCCTTCTACCGGAACGATTTTAAGCAAGTTGCCCTCCGATGGACCACCGAGGTAGTGCTTACCGCTTAACGTAGACGCTAATAAGCGCTAAAACCTTGAATGGTGCTAGTTTCTCCCCTAAAATCCAGGGGTTGAGAGTATTCGTTAATTAAGGAAATACAACAACAACTGAAAATTAACGTAATATTAACGCAACGTTACAGTTCATCCAGGCACTGTATTGAGATAATAAAAGCCCAAAAGAACGGCGTGCTGGCCGCTTAACCTATGGTTTTAGAAGGGAAAGCCATATTGAGGGGGGCCGCACATGCGGAGTTATAAGGCATTAGGCGGGTCGCACAAACTGTGGCTCATTAGGACTAGTGGGAATAATGTTTTTAGTTTGAGGTTGCCGTAGTTGGTTTACCAAAACAGCAACGGACACTACAGATTGACCGTTATTTAACCGGGGGAGTTGAATTAGTGAGCGTAATACCGACGCCGACTGAGCATCACCTAGTACGAAGATACGCCGATTTTACGACCCTTGCAGAGGCTCTGGATTATGCGGCTTTGGGCCACACCGGTTGTAATTTTTACGCCGGTACGGGCGAACTCTTCGCGGTACTTCCTTACTCAGAGTTGCGCGATGACGCCCTTGCTATTGCCTATCGATTGCATAGCCTAGGATTAAAACGTGGGGACAGGGTCGCTCTCGTCGCGGAAACGCATCCGAATTTCCAACGATTCTTTTTTGGGTGTCAGTATGCAGGACTCGTTCCAGTTCCAGTTCCACCGCCATTGCAGCTTGGGGGCGGCAGCGAGTACATCAATCACCTCCGTCGATTACTAACTGACTCACAAGCACGGGTTTGCGTTGGACCATCTGAGTACGGTGCATTCCTTGCCGAAGCTTCCGAAGGGTTGCATCTACAATTTATCGGATCTGCAAAATCGTTTTCTAAATTCGCAGCCAATCCCGTAAAACTGGACCCGCTTGAGGCCAATGAATTGGCCCATCTTCAATACACGTCTGGCAGCACTCGTTTCCCACGAGGTGTGATGATTACACAACGCGCGGTCATGAGTAATTTATCATGTACGATTGACCATCTGCAGATGACACCCGAAGATAGGGCAGTGTCGTGGTTACCTTACTACCATGATATGGGTCTCGTTGGACTCGTCTTGGCACCAATCGTATCGCAGATGTCAGTCGACTATCTCGGCACACGTGAATTTGCGATGCGTCCACGACAATGGCTCGTTCGAATGTCTGAAAGTAAGGCGACGATTTCTTTTGGGCCTCCATTTGGTTATGAGCTATGTGCGCGTAGACTTCGTAGAGAAGACGTTGAAATGCTTGATTTGAGCGCTTGGCGCGTGGCCGGTGTCGGCGCTGAGACAATACGGTCGGAGCCGCTCCTTAGCTTTGCGGAAGAATTGGCGTTGAGCGGGTTTGATAAGCGGGCATTTTTGCCATGTTACGGACTGGCGGAATCTTCTTTGGCTGTCAGCTTTGCCCCATTGAATCAAGGTCTGCGTTCGGAATGGGTAGACGGCAAGCATTTGAGTGAAACTCAGCGAGCTGTGCCGATAGCGAACGAGGGGCCTCTTAAGCTTTCCCGCAGTAACCAATTCGTGAATTGTGGGCAGCCCCTCCCGGGTCATCAAGTAGCGATTCGAGACGAGAGTGGGTTAGAACTTCCCGAGCGGTATTGCGGCAGTGTTTATGTGCGCGGGCCTAGCGTCATGTCGGGTTACTTCGGAGACGGCGGGAACCATCCCGATGTCTTATCCGAAGACGGATGGCTTGATACAGGAGATATTGGCTACTGCGCGGGCGGTGACATCATTATCACCGGTCGAAAAAAGGATTTGATTATCATAAATGGACGCAATATTTGGCCTCAGGATCTAGAATATTTGGCGGAACAGGAACCGGAAGTTAGACCAGGTGATGCTTCCGCTTTTTCTGTTCCGGGCCCGGATGGCCACGAAAAGGCGGTTATCGTGATTCAATGTCGTGAAGCAAATGTCGAGAAACGTCGTAATTTGGTGGAACGCATAGATCGTGCAATACGTGCCGATCTAGGCATCGATTGTATAATCGACCTTGTGCCATTGCACACCCTTATCCGCACATCGTCTGGGAAATTATCTAGGTTTCGTACGCGCGAAGATTTTATTGATCGAAATGACTGGGACCAATCGCCAATGCTCGCCGTAAGCTAACGTCTCTTATTTCAGTAAAATCAATGAGTAGTCCTACGAGCACTTCAG
>DPMX01000220.1 GCA_003540955.1 Gammaproteobacteria bacterium | reverse complement strand
TAGCTGTAGCGTAAATGCCAGTCTCGCATCAAATCAAAATCGCTATTTGAATTCTCTAACGCGATGGAGCTAGTGCCTCTAACAAATCCCAAGCCCATTGCTTCGATACCGCACTGTCAGGGCGATATTCTTCGGTCGGATTAGCAGGATAGAGGACCACATGGGTTGCGCCTGCATCATAATACGCCTCAAGCTTATCCTTTACGGTCTCAGCGTCCCCCCATACGCAGATTGCATCGATAAGATCGTCGCTACCATCAGCCCAGTCCTTTTCTGTAAAGCCCTGTTTGGCCCAGATTTTATGGTAAGGTGGCAGCGACATATAAAACGCATTTGCGCGCCGCGCTAAATCCCGGGCGCGGACGGGATCAGCATCGAGGATGCAACGCACTGCCACATGAAGTTCCTTATCCGGCCCTAATATCCCCCGTGCTTGTTTGACTGTTTCAAGCGTTTGGAGGAAAACAAACGACCCATCAGCTTTTTCGGCCGCGATCCGCATTAATACTGGTCCGTGGCCGGCAACAACGACAGGTGCCGGGTTTTTTGCTAAGGGGCTTTCTATTGGCGCAACAGCCAATCGATCGAGATATGCGCGCATCTTCGGTGCAGGTAGAATCCAGTTATGACCGCGGGGCTCGACCAACACTGGATGTGAGACCCCTAATCCAAGAGTAAAGCGTCCATCCGATAACTCTGCCAGAGCGTTAGCCGCTTGCGCCGCGGAGTCCGCGTCGTGCGCAAATACATTCAATATCCCGCTGGACACTCGAACCCGTTCAGTTTTTGCTAGCAAGTACCCCGCTGTGGAAAGCGGCTCCCGTCCGAAGATTTCTGGTAGCCATAGTTCGTGATAGCCGAGGTTTTCAAATCGTTGTACCGCATCGATAAGATCGGATCCAGTTGTCCCCTCCGTCCATTGCAGCAAACTTAGTTTTTTTTTATTTTCCATTATCTCTGTTCCAATATCTGCCCATTACAGTGTTATTTTCGACACTTCGGATCTTACTTCCGAAATGCAGGGATCACTTCGCTTGCCATCAATTCTAAATGTTCACTGCTCCACGAAGGATCTAGACCTGGCGGTACTGCCCAAGAATAATAACGTGAGGTTCCAGTTGCAGCGACGTACTCTTTAATCATTTCAATCGCCTGGCCAGGTTCGACGATAAAACACCCATGTTCCTCGAGAGATTGCTGTGTTGGTTCTACCGCTGTTAAGAAAGTCATTCCAGCATCGCTAAACCACTTGCCGTACCAATTTTGCTGATACGCAAAATGTTTTGCGGCCTCAGCCCAACGTTTTTTCGGATCTTTGGAAACAACCAACCACATATGCCCACCGGCGATTTCGTGCTCTTCGGGATTCTTTCCATTCTTTTTAAGTTCATCCCAGTATTTCTTCGAAAACTCGTTTATCGGCCCGGTTGCAATATAACCATATCCTACTCGCGCAGCGCGGCGCACTGCTACGTTGCTAAACCCAGCAATCCATAGGTTCGGTTTAGGCTGAACTGGTCGGGGATATAATTGAATATCGGTGTATTGATAGTGTTGACCATCGAACGTAAATTTTTCGCCCGCGAACAGTCGCTGTATAACTTCGATGCCCTCTTCCATACGTTGAGCACGTTCTTTTGGGTTAATTCTCCAACCAGTAAATTCTTCCACGCGATAGCCGACTCCAAGTCCAAGTTCGAGCCGCCCTCCGGAGATCACATCCAGCGTTGCCGCATCCTCTGCGACCCTTACCGGATCATGTAAGGGTAAAAGTAGAACACTGGTACCGATCCGAATTTTTTCCGTTCTAGCTGCAATCGCACAGCCAATCGCAAGCATCGATGGTGAGTAATTGTCTTCAAAAAAATGATGCTCAGATAACCAGACATCACCGAAGCCCATATCTTCTGCACGAGCTATCTGCGCGATGCATTTTTCATATAACTCAGTATCACTCTGCTTCCACTCTGGCGGATTTCGGAAGTCATACCAAAGCCCAAAACTCAATTGACGATTACTCATTTATAGTTTCCCCATTAAATCCCATATTCTCTTTCTTCGAAAAACTTTTTTACCCGATCTGATTAGCAATTTACTTTCGTCGAGATCTCACCACTACCCTACGTGTCACTTCTCGTACAATTAAGCTGCTTTCACACCAAGAGCTTGGTTCACCAGTGGCATTACTTCCTCAGCCATTAACCGCATCGATTGCTTCATCCGTGCTTTGTCTACCCAATCATGCGCGGCATAAAGCAAAGTACCAAAATGACCAATCTCCTCCCGCAACTCGAGAAGCTTGCCCGCGACTGTCTCAGGGCTGCCATAGATTACGCAAGCATCCCGCACTTGCTGGTGGGTTAACATCGCGGGATCATCACCTTCGCTGGCAACAAAGGGACCCTTGAAATCTCCTCGATCAAATATAGTAAACAGGTACTCGTAATAGTAATCCATCGCCCCACCTGGGGTTTTGGCGAAAGCTTCAGCAGCAGCGTCAGTTTCGTCAACAAAAATACTGCGTGCGACGTGCCACTCCTCTGGATCCGCTTCAAGTCCACTCTCTTCTGCGCCGGCAGAATAGGTTGGCCAATGCGTCTTCAAGGACCAGCTTGCAATAAAGTTAGCAGACACGGGCATATACCCCCGCTTCCCGGCGAATGTAAGAGAACTCGAAGCCGGACTCATAGCCGATATCGCGACCGGCGGGTGAGGATGTTGGAGCGGTTTAGGCACATAGCCCATCTTTATGTCATGGTGGGTCCAATCTTTCATTTCTATATGCCAGTGCTTCCCGAGGATGTCGTACGGAGGATCCGTAGCCCACATTTCGAGCATCGCATCAAGCGCTTCTTCCATCATCTCCATACGGTCTTTATCCATCACACCGAAAAGCTCAAAATCGGATAGCAGCCCACCTGGACCAACACCCATGATAAAACGACCATTGCTTAGGTGATCGAACATTGCTGCCTGACCAGCGGTAACCGCGGGATGATACTGAGGTAGGCACATGACCCCTGTAGCAAGTTTGATTTGTTTGGTCCGACCGATCAAATTGGCATGGAACATAAGAGGCGAAGTAATTTGCTCTACGGCAGAAGAATAGTGCTCACCAACCCAAGCCTCCGAATAGCCAAGCTGGTCAGCGTATATAATCGCCTCCATGTCCTCTTCCAAGGTTTCATGATAATCTCGATCGATGTGATGCAATGGCATCATGAAGTAACCCAGCTTCATAGCTTTCTCCGCGTATCTGTGTCAATGCTGCTCCAGGCTAAGGCGCGGACATGGGCATGTCAATATAGTCAGACCTCTAATAAGCAACTCACTGCTGACGTGCGATTTCTAATCAGTTCTCTATACTTATGTTCCAAACCCCAAAAACCCCTACAGCACTATGGATTACAAATATATTACTATTGACCATAATGGGCACGTCGCTTCTGTTACGTTTAATCGACCACACAAAGCCAACGCGCTGAACTACGCAATGCTTGCCGAGATCGAACATGCTGCGCTCGCTTTTCGTGAGGACATTAAGACACGGGTCGTGGTGTTTACCGGCGCAGGGAAGCACTTTAGTTCGGGCTTCGATCTTACCGATCCGAACATCGAATTCACCGGGCCCATGCTC
>DPMX01000361.1:14256-28119 GCA_003540955.1 Gammaproteobacteria bacterium | reverse complement strand
CAAAGGCCTTTAATACCACCTTCAGTTGTTGCTACGTCTTTTAGCACAGCCAGGCCTTCTCCAAATGTGAATCCTTGATTTTCAAAACTTTTGTTGTAATAAGGGTCGAAGCCGTAACATTCCGCGCATATCCGTTTCCGAGCGAGTATGGTTTGGGTGTGTAGCATGGCCTCCAGGCTGTCGAATCCGAAGGACATAAAAAGCGTTACTTCGGGGGCCTCGATGAGGCGCAAAGTTGCTTCTGACTTGATCCCGAAGGCGCCAGTATCCGCAGTAAAAATCCCCGTCATATCTGGGCCAAAATGGCGGTAGAACGGTTGACCATTTTTGTGCGCGGCCGATCCAGTCTGCAAAATAGCGCCGTCTGCGAGGATGATTGTAAGGCCGAGCGCGCTTTCTGCAGTCGTGTTGTATAGGCCTGACCCGAGGAACAGACTGTTTTGTGACAATGCACCACCAACCGTCGCATACATTCCAGAAAGGGGTCCGAAATATGGAGTACGTACATCATGTTCGAGCAGTGCCTCATAAAGTTTTTTCCAAGTGCAGCCGGATTGCACTGTGACGTACATATCCTCCGTATTAATCTCAATCACTCGATCCATTCGTCGCAGGTCGACTAAAAGGCTACCAGGGAGTTCCGGCTGATAGCCCTGCGTATAAGACATTCCGCCTCCGCGCGCGACTACCGGCATATTGGCGCTAGCCGCAATGGTCACGCAAGTGGATAACTCCTTTGAATCTGCCGGACACACGACTATGTCTGCAATTTCCCCGGGCTGAAAACTTAGATCAGTTGACAATAGTTTCCGAGCGACTTCGTCGATGACGACATTCGCGGAGCCTACAGCTTTTATAAATTGCTCGACGGCTTCGCTAGATAAGGATGTTTGTTCGCGCATGGGGATTCTCCAGTTATAGGATGTCGTGACCGGTCAGGTAAAGCCGTTTCTGATTAAAATGTGATCCTTAGCATAACGAAAAGGTTTGTAGGGGCAAACCGGAGTAACATAGTTCTTGGGCTGTCAAGGGGTTACGATTATGGGTGCTACCCCAAAAACAATCGGTATTATTGGCGCCGGGATCATTGGCGTGACGCTGGCCCGTGCTCTGCAACGCCGAGGCTTGCAAGTAACATTGTTTGACGAACGTGATCCCGGTAGAGCTGCATCATTTGGTAATGCAGGCTATATTGCAACGGAGGCTATTTTTCCATTAGCCCATGGGTCGATATTACGCTCGTTGCCGCGCATGTTGTTTAATCCCTTGAGTCCGCTCACAATGCGCTGGCAAGAATTTCCTCGCTTGTTGTCCTGGTACCTAAAGTACGTCTCTGCATGCTCTAATCGACGGGCTGCGGATAGCATCCAGGCTTTGGCAACGATCCAAGGCAAAGCCGGGATAGCATGGGAAGCGTTAAGAAGCTGCGAGGGACTTCATAACTTAGTCGTCGCCAACGGCGCGATCATGTTGTACGAGTCTGATCGAGGATTTAACGAAACTCGGATCCGACGCGATGCTCAACGACACTATGGTATCGATTGGCAAGTGTTATCTGGAGATGAGGCACGGCGCATGATTCCAGAACTATCCAGTCACATCAAACATGCTGTTACCTATCCCGCGGGTATGCACGTGGTCAACCCGTACTCAATTACTACAAATATTTTTGATAGGTTTGTTAGCGATGGAGGAGAATTTACTAAGGAGCGTATTGCGGTTCTCGAGCCTACGGACACTGCTGTAAAAACCACTTCTGAAGCTAAAGCAATGCGTCAGTTTCACGCCGTAGCAGTCAGTGCTGGCCACTTATCGGGACGGTTGTTAAAACTACTCGGCTATAAAGTACCGATCATTGCTGAACGTGGTTATCACTTGGAGACGAGTTATCAAAAGACTTCTCTAAATATGCCAGTTGGAGCCTACGAGCGTGGCTTCCATATCACCCCAATGTCTTCTGGTTTGCGTCTTGCGGGGACCGTAGAGTTTTCCTCAGCAGATCACGATGAGGAGCCAAACTGGGATCGGGCTGAAATCCTTAAAACACATATCGATGAGATCGCCCCTGGTTTGGCGGGGGCAGAGACTAGCCGTTGGATGGGACATCGACCGACATTGCCTGATTTTTTACCCGTGTTGGGACGTGCACCGCGCCATAAAAATCTCTTCCTCGCTTTTGGTCACCATCATCTAGGCCTAACCTTAGCGCCGATAACAGCCACAATCATGAGTGAACTAGTGGCTGGCGCGAGGCCTTCGATCGATCTAGAAGCATTTAGTTTGAGACGTTTCAACAGATGAGTTGAGTTGGCTTTGTCGCAATCCGTGCGGGTTCGACGGTAATATCGAGAAATAAAGGAAGAAAATGGGGGGGTAGGCATTTCGGTAATTTTGGTTTACTTCTTACTGTTAGTGGCGTTTGGCTAAGAAGTTCAAGATATGTCCGAGAGCTCGTCGCGCATTAGGTTAGGAGTGTTCTGGCAGAACGTCTTGACGCGGATTGTGGCCAGGTTGTACCTTATGAAATAAAGATTCATTAGATGCAACTTTAATCGGCCCGGGGCAGCACGACTCGAGTGAGTACCTCCGAGTTTTCTTCTGCCGACTGAAGTTTGAGGAGGCTCTAGCTTGGTAGCCGTTACACAGACTAAGTACCTCGTTGTTGGCGCAGGGGTTCACGGGCTTAGCACGGCCTACCACCTTGCGTTAGAGTTGAAATCAAAGGGGCTGGGTAGCGGTGCCGACATTACTGTGGTCGACAAAACTAGCGTGGCGGCAGGCGCTTCTGGCATCGCTTGTGGTGTTATCCGAAATAATTATTATCAACCGGCAATGCGCGAACTTATGGCGCATAGTGTCGATGTCTGGGAAAGCGACCCAAAGGCCTATAGTTACCATCCAGTCGGGTATATGCAGATCTCTCCTGAGGTGATGCATGCCGATGTAGCGACGATTGCTTCGCAGCAAAAAGACATCGGTTATGACTCTGCTTTTATTGAGGGGGCCGATGATTGCATGCGGTATATGCAAGGTATTTTCCACGACTGGCAAGCGCAAAATGTCACTTCGGTTTTGCATGAAAAACGCGGCGGTTATGCCAATAATCGGCCTAGCATGATGGGGCTCGCGGCCAAAGCCGAAGCTGAGGGTGTCACGATAAGATCCGGAGTCAGGGTTACAGGCTTCGAAACGCAAAGCGGCTCCGGCGGCGAATTACGCCGAGTCTTAACGAATGGTCAGTCGATCGATTTCGATTATCTCGTAGTAGCCGTTGGACCTTGGGTACGGCAGTTTTGGGAATGGCTCGATTTGCCGATGAATATTACGGTGGTAGATAACTACGGAACTAGTCACGATGATGTGCCTATGTGGCGTTTCTTATCGCTTCAGGAAGGTACGCTTGGGGTTAGCCCCGAGTACCTCACCATGAATAATGGCATGATGCCACCAGTGATGCATGTCGATACCGATGCGCCATTGCGTTCCGACGTCGACGGCAGCTTGATTACGGAAGAAATGTGGGGCATTTATTATAAACCCGATTTTAATTTCAACGGTGTACAAGGTGGGGCCGCGCCCGATTGGATTGCGACCGAACCTAAAAATGTTGCTATCGACCCGTACGGCCATGAGTCGCCTGATTACGTTATGGGGCCGGAGTTCGCACGTACCTGGTGTTCGGCCTTGGCGCACTGTCAGAAGCGCTTCGAAGGTATGCTGCCGCACTACCGGGAGGAGCCCTCCGGAGGAATAGGCTGTCTTGCGCCAGACAGTTTTCCAGTATTCGATTCTTACAGAGAAAACTGCTATGTGATTGCCGATTCTAACCACGGTTACAAAATGATCGGAGTCGGTAAGCTCGTTGCTGAAGAAATTTTGGGCAAAGAATCTAGACTACTTCAACCATTTCGCTTCTCGCGTTTTGCCGAAGGGCGTTTGCATCCGGAATCAAATAGCCCGTTTCCGTGGAGCTAATCGAAGCGGTATCAATTAGAAAGTTGAGTACGAAGCGAAATCATTAGGGGAAGACCTATGGCCACCGAAACCGACCTAGAACGCTATGTGCACGAATCAGGACGCGATGTGTTGGTTGAACAAGTACGCTCAAAAATAGATGAGCTGGGGATACGATATATCTACTATCAGTTCATCTCTGTTACTGGGCGCATCGTCGGTAAAGGTATTCCAGCGGACCACTGGGAACGAACCGCAGAGCGAGGTTTCCAACTAGTCTATGGTTCGACAGCAAATCTATTCATTGATCGACATGGTGATTATATCGGCTACGGTCCCGAGGCGATGGAACTAGTCGGTATTCCGGATCCGGAGACTTTCTGTCAGTTACCGTGGGATAAACGAGTCGCACGGGTATTTTGTGTATGTTTTCGTAATCGCGAAGAACGAGAGGATGCAGGTGCTTTTTTGACTTCCGATTGTCGAGGAAACCTTAAGCGTTTCCATAAAGCATTCCAGGAAAAATACGCGATGGATTTTAGGGTTGGCACAGAGCCTGAAATGATGTGGCTCAAACGTGGCGAAGACGGGAAACCTAATGGTGGCTTTTCTAAACCGTTTTGCTACCACATCGATCAATTTGAATCTCTACGTCCAGTGTTCATGCGGGTTATCGAATATGCGAATGCGATGGGTCTCGATATGATCCAGGGTGACCATGAAGATGCACCGGGGCAGCTAGAACTCAATTGGATGTTCGACGATGTAGTACGTAATGCCGACCGGCTTACCACTTATCGCCAGATTTGTGCACAGGTGGCGCGTGAAAACAATCTCATTGCGTGTTTTATGACGAAACCCTTCATGGGAGTCTCGGCGTCTGGTTGTCACACAAATATCTCCTTGTGGCGCGGAGGCTCGGAACGGGTGAATCGCCTTCGCAACGATCCGCTACCAGGTATGGAAGACGTTTTTACCTATCGTGAAGGTGGCGAAAACACGTTCATGCCAGACACGGACGATGTGCAGCTCCCGGGTAAAGTCGGATTACAGGCCGTTGGCGGTATCGTCACTCATCTAGGCGCGCTCACCGCAATAGGTTGTTCTACGGTCAATTCGTACCGCCGCTTATGGGATACCGGATTCTGGGCACCAGTGTTTGCCGACTGGGGCTATCAGAATCGCACGACCGGCTTGCGTATCTCGGCGCCAGGCCGGTTCGAATACCGAGCAGTCGACTCCATGGTCAATCCATACCTAATGGGTTCGGCTCTACTGAAGGCATTTGAAGATGGCATCGATAATGATATTGACCCCGGCGAACCGGAGAATCGGAATATTTATGAGGCGATGGAAGCCGGGAAAGAGGTGAAGCGTTTACCCATGTCTTTGGGTGATGCCTTAAAGCGCTTAGATGAAGACGAGGTGATAAAGTCATCAATGCCCAACGAGATGTACAAAGTTTACCAATGGTACAAGAACGACGAATGGGAAAAATTTATGGCCACCGTTACTGACTGGGATGTCGAGACATACATGGATTGTCTTCCATAGCACTAGCAGAGGTAATACGAGATGTGTGGAATTGCAGGACTAATTCACCGAGGTGGCACCGATAACATTGGTAAGGAGATGACATCTATGCTGCAAGCTATGAAACATCGAGGGCCGGACTCGACGGGTTTCGCGCTATATAGCAAACCGCTTAGCAAAAAGAGGTACGTCATGCGCTTTAAGGTAGCCGAGGGCGCGGAAGCACGTTCCGGCTTTGCTATTCAAGAACAAATGGAAGCGCGCAAGGCGGCGGTCGACAAACGTCTTCAAGAACTAGATGCAGAAATCATCAAAGCAAAGGCAGCAACAGAATACGCTTACTCTTACGAATTAAAATTCGACGGCGACCTGCGTGAATTAGCTAGCTACATCGAAGATATCGACGATGTGGAGATCCTTTCTGTAGGCCATGCGCTCGAGTTGGTTAAGGATTTGGGAGATGCGACAGCGGTCTCAGATCAATATGGTCTAAATAAATTCAATGGGACCCATGCCATAGGACACACCCGCATGGCCACCGAATCGGACGTCGATATTCGCTCTGCACACCCGTATTGGGCCTACCCATTCTCGGACGTCTCAGTAGTACATAATGGACAACTAACGAATTATTGGGGCCAACGCCGTGAACTAGAGCGCCGCGGTCATCGTTTTATGTCGGATTGTGATTCGGAGTTGATCGCTGTGTATATCGCCGATGCGATTAACGAAGGCGAAGATCTGCACGCGGCGATGCAACGTTCAATCGACCAACTCGACGGCGTGTTCACTTACTTGATTGCAACCTCTGACCAACTTGGGATGGCGAAGGATGTGATGTCGGCGAAACCGATGGTGCTCTATGAAAGTGACGATTTCGTCGGGTTGGCGTCGGAAGAAGTAGCAATCCGAAGTATTTTTCCTCACGAAATTGACACATTTGACCCCTACGAGGGAGAGGTGCGTGTATGGCAAACGTAAGCGAACATGCGTCGCATGATATGGGAATGCACACTGAGCAGCTCGAAGGACGCACTCAACAAGTGTTTTTCTCTGCGACTGAAGAGGAAAACTTAAGCCAGCCGTTTACCTACGATGTTGATTTCGGTCGCGAAGCCGAGTTCGACGCGCGAGAGATGGCCTCCGGAGAGGTTAACTCCAAAATAAAGGACCTTATGAAAGATGGTTATGGCTCGATCACCGTGCGCAACCCAGGCGCGAAACATAGCGTGGCGGTGGGCATTCTTAATCGCCTTAATCTTGTACTTGACGGTAGTCTAGGTTATTTCGGTTGTGGTCTGATCGATGGTCCTAACATTCGGATCACTGGTAGAGTCGGTTGGTCGTGCGCAGAAAACATGATGGCAGGAACCGTTGTGGTTGAGAAAAATGCTGGATCGACCTTCGGTGCGGCTATTCGTGGCGGTGATCTCGTATGCAAAGGCAGCGTCGGCGCTCGCACCGGCATCGATCAGAAAGGTGGCACGATCATCGTCGGCGGTGACACCGGTGCTTTCAGTGGTTTTATGATGCAACGCGGCCGCATGATCGTACTCGGGAACGCAGGTAAGAATCTTGGGGACTCAATGTATGATGGCACGATCTATATTGGCGGTAGCATTGAGGATCTCGGGGTAGATGCCGTGGTGGCAGAGATGACGCCGCTCGATTGTGAGTGGTTGGGCCGGAAGCTCAGTTTATTTGGTCTTGAAGCACCCGATGGAATCGAGAATATGACAAAAATCGTCTCAGGCAAGCAATTGTGGAATTACGACAACCTCGAGCCGAGCGAGAAAAAGCTCATCTTATAATCCCTACGAGGAACAAAATATGTCTAGCGACGACGATAAATATATCCTTGGTAAAAGTCCGATTTTCACACCAGAGGTGATCAATGACATCCATGTGAAGTCGGAGCTCGGGCGCTACCGTATGCGCGGTTTTTCGATGTTCAAAAAGATCCCAAGTTGGGACGATCTGACCTTTCTGCCGGGCACCTTAACTCGCTTTGTAATCGAGGGTTACCGTGAAAAGTGTGATACTAAAACGGTCATTGGACCGCGCTGTAAACGACCATTGGTTCTTGACATCCCAGTGTACATTACGGGTATGAGTTTTGGTGCTTTGTCACACGAGGCAAAAACGGCATTGGCTCGGGGCGCGACGATGGCCGGTACAGCAACTTGCTCAGGCGAAGGCGGCATGATCCCGGATGAGCGCCGTTATTCGGAGAAGTGGTTTTACCAGTGTATTCAATCGCGCTATGGCTTTAATCCACAGCACTTGCGCCTCGCCGACGCTTGCGAATTTTTTATCGGCCAGGGTTGTAAAGTGGGCCTCGGAGGTCACTTGATGGGACAGAAAGTCACGGATCAAGTGGCCGAAATGCGTTCGTTGCCAGCGGGGATCGATCAACGCTCGCCGGCACGTCATCCCGATTGGCTTGGGCCCGATGACCTTGCTTTAAAGATTCAAGAGATCCGAGAGGTAACGAATTGGGAGATTCCGATACAGCTTAAACTCGGTGCTGCTAGAGTTTACGACGATGTACGCATGGCTGCCAAAACAGATCCAGACGCGATCTATATCGATGGGATGGAAGGCGGGACAGGAGCTGGGCCGCATCTGGCTGCAGAGGAGACTGGTGTTCCGGGTATCGCAGCGATCCGACAGGCGCGGCAAGCTCTGGATGATGTTGGTAAATCTGGTGATGTCACCCTGATCTACGCTGGTGGGATTCGCAATGGGGGTGATGTTGCGAAGGCACTCGCACTGGGTGCGGATGCCGTGGCTATTGGTCATTCGTCCTTAATAGCGTTGAATTGCAACAAAGAGATTCCTGAGTCCGATTATGAAAAAGAGATCGGCGTAAAGGCAGGTTTTTGTTATCACTGCCATACCGGTCGTTGCCCGGTTGGGGTTGCGACCCAAGATCCAGATTTACGTAAACGTTTGAACCCGGACGAAGCGGCGGAGCGGGTCTACAATTTCCTGCATTGTCTCGCTATTGAGTGCCAGATGATGGCGCGCGCCTGTGGCAAGACGAACGTCCACTCTTTAGAGCCGGAAGACTTGGCCGCGCTTACTATGGAGGCATCGGCAATGGCGCAGGTGCCATTGGCAGGCTCGCAGCACACTGTCGGTCGACCCGACATGACTCGATTCTAATGCTTTTTTGCGATATTGGTTCAGGAGACTACTAAAATGCCGAATCCAAAAGGTATCGATCACTATCTGAAATCAGATGGTCTCGACTCAGACCGGGAAAAAATGATCGGTCAAACGATCGGTTATCGCTACGACGTAAATCTTGTGCCGGATTACAATCAAGTGACGCCGTATCTTAAAAAATATATCGACCACATGGGTTGGCCGGATTTGAATTGGCTTGAAGATGTGCACATGGGCTACGAAGAAGGGCGTGCCGCGGTGTTCGATCGCAATATTAATGGTTGGGTGACAGTACCAGAAGAGATCGATTTACCGGATAATCAGCAAGAGCGGGATATGATCGCGCGTGAACTGTTGGTTAAGTTTCAAATGTCGCCGAATCACCCATTGGTCGAGTTGCGGCGAGCATATGGAAAGTTTGAATAACGGTAAGGAAGATCCGCGAAACTAAAATGTACCGGCTCGGCTTGCTCGCATGTGATTTTGTTCCCGACGACCTACGTGATCGTTTCGATGATTATCCCGTAATGTTCGGTGCCGCGGTCGCGAGTGTGGATGTGGATGTCGAGTGGCGCGTCTATCGTGTCTTTGATAAGGAACTCCCGGGAGAGATTGATGAGTGCGACGGTTACATAACGACAGGCTCTCGTAGCGGCGCCTATGATAAGGACGCCTGGATCTTATTATTGGAAAAATTTATCCAGCGGCTTATTGGTAGCCAAACTCCATTGGTCGGGATCTGCTTTGGGCATCAAGTCATTGCACAAGCACTCGGTGGTTTGGTGAAAAAATCAGAGAAGGGTTGGGGAATCGGAATCCAACGTCATACTATCGAAGATAGTATCGATCGGGCCTGGATGAATCCGACGATGGAGCAATTTACCATCCCGGTCTGTCATCAAGACCAGGTAACGAGTTTGCCTGTTGGTGCACGCTTGTTAGCTAGTAACGGACATTGCGAGAATTTTATGGTTCAGTTCAACGATACGATGTTGGGGATGCAAGGACATCCGGAATTCGATCCGAACTACATCGAGGTGCTTTTAGAATTACGCAGTAAAATTATTACGGGCGAGGTGCGGGAAGATGCTTTACGTTCGCTTAGCCGCGAACATAACAACACGATCATTATGCAATGGATTACGAATTTTTTGGGTGTTAAATGAATTTAATTCACGATCTCGAACTAGCGGTGGACGATGAATTAGTGGACGCGGGGATCGTCGTAGGGTTTTTGCTTATCGGTGGCGTGAAGAACCAAATCCGTAAGAAGAAGGGATTTGAGTCTTTCCGCGGGGCGTTAATTCGCGACTTGGTCGAAAACAACACCCTAGCGGACCTCGCAGCTCATCGTTATCTTCGGGGTTATCGAGAACTGCATGATCGCTTTGACGTAGGCGATCGATCGCTTGTACCGTCGCCAGAAAGTTTATACGGTGTTTTATTCAAGCACGGCGATTTACGGACAATCAATCCCATCGTCGACGTCTATAACTACGTCGCTTTGAAGCATCGTCTGTCGTGCGGGGCACACGATATCGATCGGCTGAATGGTCGGATCGCACTGATCAAAACTACCGGGTATGAGTCATTTAAACCGCTTGGTAAGGGAACCGTGTGCACAGTGCCGGCCCGCGAGTATGCTTACGTCGATGGCTCAAACCGCGTGATCTGTCGACTCGAATGTCGGCAAGCGGAACACAGTGCGGTAATGGATACAACGACTAAGGTAGCGGTTATTGTTCAAGGGAACGCTTCTACTCCGGTGCCAGCGATAGAGGACGCGATAACCGAGATAAAATCTCTACTACAACGTTGCATTGGTGAACCGGAAGTGCTTAGGAGGGTGCTGCTTCCCGTGTCGGCTAATGTAACAAAAACCGCAACCACGTGTGGCGTCAACGTGTGACCAGAATGCCTCGTGTTCTCGTGTTCCAGCATCTCGATGTCGAGCATCCCGGAATTTTTCGTGATTTTCTCGAAGTCGATGGTATTGAGTGGGATATGATTGAACTCGATCAAGGTGATTCGATACCTGACTTAAAAACCTACTCTGCACTGTGGGTAATGGGTGGACCGATGGATGTGTGGGAAGAGACAAGTAATCCCTGGTTGATCGCCGAGAAGCGAGCGATTAAACACGCTATCCAGGATCTTAATCTTGGCTATTTTGGTATTTGCTTAGGGCATCAATTATTGGCTAGTGCTCTTGGCGGCGAGGTTGCGAGAGGGATCCCAGAGGTTGGAGTACTCTCGATCGAGCTTAACGCTGCTGGAAGGGCAAGTAGCTACTTATCAGGTCTTCCCAACCAATTGGATTGCCTTCAATGGCATGGCGCTGAAATCACTCATATACCTGAAGGGGCGACTGTATTGGCGCATTCAGAGAAATGCGCTGTGCAGGCAATGTCAGTCGGTGAGAAGGCGTTTAGTGCGCAGTTCCACATCGAGGTGACCCAAAATACCGTAACCGAATGGAGCGCCGTCCCGGCATATGCTCACGCTCTGGAGGAAGCCCTCGGAACTAACGCGCTTGCTGGTTTTCAAGCTGACGTCGATGTAGCGATGGTAGAGTTTAATCGGTGCGCGAAGATACTGTATGACAATTGGATGTGTAGCGTCGGACTAAAAAATGCACACTCTCAGATAGAGCAAATATAGTGTCAATTCGATTGCTAAAATATGCTTTCATCGAGGATTGGGCTGAGCCGCGATTCTTTAATACGCCAAACGAGCTCTCTGATTCGTATGACGTTGTCGTCATTGGGGCGGGTGGACATGGACTCGCGACGGCCTATTATCTCGCACGTGACCATGGCATCACCAATGTGGCAGTCTTAGATCAAAGCTACATTGGTGGCGGTAATACAGGCCGCAATACCACAATCATTCGGTCTAATTACCTGACCGAAGAAGGTGTAAAGTTTTACGACCAAAGCGTCGATTTATTCAAATCCTTATCGGAAGAGCTCGATCTCAATATCTTTTATTCAGAGCGAGGACACTTCACCCTCGCGCATAGCGACGCTACGTTGCGCACGGCCCGCTGGCGTGCAGAAGTGAACAAGCATTATGGTGTCGATAGTGAGGTTGTCGGGCCTGATGAGATATTAAAGGTTTGTCCTCAAATTCAGCTTGATTGCGGAGGCAACCACGAGATTTTGGGTGCTCTCTACCATGCCCCAGGCGCTGTTGCACGTCACGACGCTGTCGCTTGGGGTTACGCTCGGCGCGCCTCTGAAGCGGGCATCGAGATCCACCAGCACACAAAAGTAACTGCCATCGATACGGAAGGTGATCGCGTGATTGGCGTGACAACGCCGCGTGGGAAGGTCAAAGCGGGTGCGGTGGTGTCTGCGGTCGCCGGATTTACCCCAACCCTACTATCCATGGTCGGCTTGACAAGCCCTATCGAGATATTCCCATTGCAGGCCTGTGTAACCGAACCAATAAAACCGTGGCTCGATACAATCATAGTCTCCGGGAGTTTGCACCTTTACATCAGTCAGAGTTCCCGCGGCGAAATGGTGATGGGTGCTTCGCTGGATCCGATGGAGTTGCACTCGCGCCGTTCGACCTTTGAGTTTGTTTCCAATCTCTCCGACCAGTTGCTCGACATGTTCCCGTTTTTGAGTCAAGTCAACGTCAATCGACAATGGGCCGGTATGGCAGATATGACCCCCGATTTCGCTCCAGTAATGGGCACGACCCCTGTCAGAGGTTTTTACGTCGATGCAGGTTGGGGTACCTGGGGGTTCAAGGCGACGCCGATCAGCGGTAAGACGATGGCTGCAACTGTAGCGAACGGGCGTGATGACGATCTGATTACAGGTTTTAACCTGGCGCGTTTTGGCGACTACGAGCTGGTTGGTGAGAAGGGCGCGGCCGCGATTGGACACTAATCAGCCATGAAATACATAGATTTTCCAAACCTAGGCTGTCGACCGTCTACCGAATTTGTCGTCGCAGGAATCGTTGATCCGGAACCGACGGAACTTAATGATACGTCTCCTGGCGAATGGGTCTTCAATCGTGACAGTCTTCCTATGCGGCGCACAGAATGGTGGTATCACACCCCGACGCAATTATGGTTTCTAGTTGAGCGAGACACCGCAAGCGATGAGATATTTGATGTATCTCTGGCGGGAGATACGATGGATGGCTAAGCGTCTCCCACCCCAACCAAACGAATGGATCAAGCGTGACCGTCCTTTGAGTTTTGTCTTCGAAGGGGAGCAGTATGACGGGTTAGAAGGCGATGTGCTAAGTAGCGCTTTGTTGGCCAACGATGTCGCAATCCAGGCTCGTAGTTTTAAATACCACCGCCCTCGCAGCATATTGTCGTTTGCTAATCACGATGCCAACGTTTTGGTCACGATGGGCGATCGCACAAATGTGCGTGCGGACGTTGAGCCGCTCGCCGAAGGCTGTAGTTATCGAGCGGTTAACACTGTCGGTGGGCTTCGCTTTGATTTTGCTCAAACGTTGGAATGGTTTTCTCGCCTCCTGCCGGTTGGATTCTATTACAAGGCATTTTATCGGCCGCGGGCACTTTTTCCTTTATGGGAGGGTCTATTTCGGAGGATGGCGGGACTCGGCAAAGTTAACACCTCAGCGCGGAGTATTCGTGTATCAAGGCGTTTTCGATTTTGCGACGTCCTTATTATCGGAGGTGGTGTCGCCGGTCTAGCTGCTGCCAAGCGGTGTTTGAGTGAGGCTGTCGATGTTGTACTCGCAGATGAAAACATGCATCTCGGCGGTTCGTTCGATTATCTGCATGCCCGTGATAAATCTGCTCAAGCAGTAAAGAACGTGATATTGGAACAAATTAACACTTCAACCCGGATAGAGGTTTTAACACAACATTTTGCGGCCGGGTTTTACGCGGACAATAGTGTCCCCTTAGCAGGGCCTAATGGGATTGTACATATACATGCCAAGACAGTGATATTTGCGACAGGCCTCTACGAGCAACCTGCGGTATTTCGAAACAATGATCTTCCGGGTGTCATTTTGACTACCGCCGCGCAACGTCTTGTGCATCGCTATGCAATAGCACCCTGCACTACTGCCGTGATCCTGGCCGGCAACGATGAAGCGTATGCTGCTGCCGCTGATTTGCAAGAGTCTGGGATCCGAATTGCTGCAATTGTTGATCTCGTTGATCGGAGCAGCCGGGGTAAATTTGCGGCGGCGGCTTCTGCC
>DPMX01000361.1:0-13966 GCA_003540955.1 Gammaproteobacteria bacterium | reverse complement strand
AATTTGCGGCGGCGGCTTCTGCCAGCGGTATCCCAGTTATTCCGAACTCGTTCATTGATGAGGCGCGCGGGCGAAATGGTCGGCTAACAGCGGTTAGCGTTCGGTCAAACGATGCCAACCATCGACAATCCATTGAGTGTGACGGATTGTTGATGAGCGTTGGTTGGGCGCCGGCTGGAGGTCTGCTTTATCAGGCTGGCGCAGGCCTAGAATATGACACCGCACTAGAGCAAGTCGTGCCTAAGACGCTACCAGCGGGGCTCTACTGCGCCGGTCGACTCAATGGAGTGTTCGACTATCTAGATCAAATCGACGATGCTACGGCCGCTGCTAACGGCGCATTGGGGTATCTGGGCTTCTCTGTTCCTACTGTAACTCGCCCGGTGCGCGCAGCGCGCCCGCATTCTCATCAGTATCCGATTATGCCCCACGCAAAGGGTAGGGAGTTTGTCGACTTTGATGAAGATCTGCAGGTCAAAGATCTTACGATTGCGTATCGGGAAGGATTTGATTCGGTTGAATTGATGAAGCGTTACTCGACTATCGGTATGGGTCCAAGTCAAGGAAAGACCTCAAATATGAATGGGGTGAGGATCCTTGGAAAGTTGCAGGGCAAGGCCGTCCAGGCCGTCGGTGTTACGACCCCGCGACCGTTTACCTATCCAGTGCCGATGGGCATGTTAGCTGGCCGCCGATTACGTCGCCAATGGTGTACGCCAATGCATGAGTATCACGAGGTCGAAAGAGCCGATCTGCAAGAGGCAGGGACTTGGCTCAGACCGATGAGCTACACTCGTGGGTCCCCTCGCGCAGCTATAGAACGAGAGTACCAAATGGTCCGCAAACAGGTCGGTATCATCGATGTTTCAACATTGGGGAAAATCGAACTATTTGGTCCTGATGTGATTCCTCTCTTGGAGTACGCCTATACCTGTAGCTTCGAGAAACTAAAGCAAGATATGACACGCTACATCTTTATGGTCGACGGTAGTGGTACTTTAGTGGATGATGGCGTCGCCGCGCGTTTAGCTGGTGACCACTTCTATTTGACCGCGACCAGCTCACACGCACAAGCAGTCGTTCGGCAATTGCAGCAGTACGCCGATCAGCTAGGATTCAACGTCGCGATTATGGATCGTACGTTTCAAGTGGCCGCGATAAATCTCGCTGGCCCGCTTTCCGCAGACGTTTTGTCGAGGCTCACCGACATCGATCTGTCGCCCGAGAAATTTCCATATCTCGCCCTGCGCGAGGGCCAGATCGCCGGGGTTCAGTCGCGTGTGTTAAGGGTTGGCTTCGTCGGTGAACTGGGCTATGAGATCCACTTCCCCGCGTCCCACGGTAAAGCACTTTGGCAAGCGCTGTTAGATGCAGGGGCTACTGAGGGGATCGGAGCGTTTGGAGTTGAGGCTCAACGTTTGCTGCGACTCGAAAAAGGGCACCTGATTTTTGGTCAGGACACTGACGGCACGACCAACCCGTTCGAGGTGAACCTGGGTTGGGGGGTTCGGTTATCAAAGGACAGGTTTGTTGGAAAGCATTCTTTAACTAAACTTAAACCAATGCTTAAGCGTCGCTTAGTTGGCTTTATTTCCCCTGCCGACTCTGACAATCGAATTCGAGAATGTCATTTGGTAATCGAGCAAGGCGCGATCGCTGGGCGTGTGACGAGCGTTGCCTACAGTCCTCATCTCCGAAGTGTCTTCGGTCTCGCGATGGTTGATCTTTCCTTGACTACTCTCGGCCAACAGTTGTTCATCCGTGTGTCTGATTCAACAATGGTTGACGCTACAGTGACCGACATGCCTTTCTACGATCCTACTAATGAACGCCAGAAGATTCACATTACTAATAATCGAGATATGGCCTGAGCAAGAATGGCACGACAAAGTCCACTACTGCCACTGTATTCCGCACCAGACTTTGAGATTGGCGAGTCGAATGGAACGCGTATTGCACTCCGGACGAAAAAGAAAAAAGAGTGGGACGACTATGTAGCTGATTTGAGCGCCCTTAGGCGACGCCTATTTGTTGGACCTGCAGTACCGGAATGGTTAGCGAATCATAATATTTCAGCACCTCAAGGTTTGCTTAAATATAATAATTTAGAGAAAGGCGCTGTTATCGTGCGTTTGCACCGACAGCAGTATCTACTTATAGACAGTGTCGAGGGTTCTTCATATGACGACGTCTTTTCGATTGAACAACGCAGGCATGATGGTATTTTAGTGATTGCCTACGAAGCCGCTGAAATCGCCTGTGGTGGGCCGCACGTTGAGGATCTTATCGCCGAACTATGTCCGATGAATGTCGCGATCAATGAACCCAATAGTTGGATCGCTACTCGATTTGCGCATTGTGAATTGGCGATACGTCATCTTGCCGAACCGTCGCATTATCGTATTTTGTGTTCGCCTGCGGATGCGAGGTTTGTTTTTGAAATTCTTTTCGAGGTAACTCTAGAGCGCGATGGAGTTGCCCTCGGCTTCAATGACTATCGCGCGTTAATTAACTTGGGAGATTGAATGCGATGACGCCGACTGAAGCGAAAGCATTTTTAAAGGATAACAACGTCAAGTATATCCTGGCACAGTTTGTAGATATTCACGGCGTTGCCAAGACGAAATCTGTACCAGCCGAGCATTTGGATATGATCTTGACCGACGGTGCCGGCTTTGCGGGATTCGCTGCTTGGGGTTTGGGCCAGGGGCCGCAAGACCATGACTTTATGGCTATTGGCGATTTAGACACGCTGTCCGTGGTGCCCTGGCAGCCAGGTTATGCGCGTCTTGTGTGCGATGGAACGGTTGATGGTAAGCCGTGGCCGTTTGATACCCGGGAGGTTATGAAACGGCAGCTAGCAAAAGCTGCCGCACGAGGCTGGACAATTAATACTGGAATAGAGCCAGAATTCATGTTGTTACGGAAGCATGAAGATGGGAGTGTCACACCTGCTGATCCAACAGATACGTTGGAGAAACCCTGTTACGACTATAAAGGATTGTCACGTTCTAGAAGCGTAATCGAAGAAATTGTGGAGAGCCTCCAAGAGGTCGGTTTCGACGTATATCAAATCGACCACGAAGACGGTAACGGGCAGTTTGAGTTGAATTTTACCTATACCGATGCACTAACTTCCGCCGATCGGTTTGTTTTTATCCGAATGGCCGCAAGCGAGATTGCACAAGAGCACGGTATGTTATGCACCTTCATGCCGAAACCATTTAGCAACCGTACAGGAAACGGTATGCACATGCATGTATCTATCGCTGAACGCGATAATGATAATATTTTCCAAGACGATAATGATAAGAATGGACTTGGCCTATCAAAGATTGGTTATAACTTTCTTGGTGGTCTATTGGCACACGCTCCTGGATTAGCAGCACTATGTGCGCCATCCGTAAATTCGTATGCCCGACTCGTGGTTGGCCGGGCACTATCCGGCGCCACATGGGCGCCCGCGTTTATCTCCTATGGAGACAATAATCGGACCTCCATGGTTCGCATCCCCTATGGCCATCTGGAGTTACGATTAGCCGACTCCTGCTGCAACCCGTACCTGGCAGGCGCCGCTATGATTGCAGCAGGGCTTGACGGGGTTGACCGTGAGCTTGATCCAGGACCTCCACGTAATGTCAATTTCTACGAAATGAGTGAAAAAGACCTAAGAAAGAACAAAATAAAGTTACTACCGCAAAATCTCGGAGAAGCGCTCGACGCGTTGGCTGCGGATAAATTTTTCGTCGACGCGTTGGGATCTGAAATTGTCGGCGAATTCCTAGAAGTAAAGCGTATGGAGTGGATTGAGTATTCGCGACATGTATCCGATTGGGAGGTTAAACGGTATTTGGAATTCTATTGATTTCGTTTCTGCCAAAAAAACAAGTTTTTAATCAAAATGACTAAACAGAGCGGCGATAGATCGGCATTAGCGGTTTTGGAGGAAGTTAACGGTGGCGCGTTGGAACTTGGCGTTTATGTCGGTTCCGCGCTAAAACAGCGTCGCTTAAGTCAATATTTGACTATCCAGGATGTGTCCGACTTGTCGGACGTGAGCCGGGGGATGTTGAGCCGAATCGAAAACGCGCAAGCAACCCCTTCCCTAGATGCATTGCAGCGAATCTGCCAAGCCCTCGGCGTGTCGGTCTCGAATCTTTTAAAGGATTTCGATATTCCGGAAGGCGGAGCGAAGTTTGTCCCTCGCGGTCAGGGCCTGGACGTCGCGCGACGCGGGACAAAACGCGGTCACTCGTACGAGCTTTTGTCTTATGATCAGGGCCCGAAAAGACTTTTCGAACCATTTTTGATCACGTTGGACGACGAATCTGAGACCTTTCCTCGGTTTCAACATGAAGGGACAGAGTTTATCTACATGTTGGAGGGTAAGATTGAATACCGTATTGGTAAAAATTCATTTCTACTCGAACCTGGCGATGCAATTACCTTCGAAGGGAACGTTCCACATGGTCCGGATCGTTTGATCAAGCTCCCTATAAAATTTCTCTCAACTATGCATTATCAAAGCGATTCTATCTGACGTTCACAATAGTGCGAAAGGTCACAGCGATCTAGACTACAGAGATAGGCCGGATGTAGCTCCCCCCTAGAGTGTATTAGGAAGTTGGAGCGACTAAATATTGGATCCGTCATTTCGCATTAATCAACACATCGTTATCTCTCGTACAGAAATTGAAACTTTTTGGCTCTCGACAAAGGGATTAGGAGGGCAAAATAACAACAAGTTAGAGATTGTGGCAACGTTTAAAGAAATGGCTACTTGTGTTGTCTGACAGTTGCACGACAGAAAATAGAATGTTGAATATTAAGGCGGGGAGGAAGGCAGTCAAGAAAGCGATCGAGAATTCTCTAGCGACGGAAATTAAAAAGCAGAGAGTCGGCCGCGCTACGATCTTGACTTGACACGGAGGATCGATAGGCGAGGTAAAATGTGTTGCGGAGCAAGGTTCTAGGAAGAGAGCAAGTCAGGTAGAGGACGAACAAAAACCGGCCAAGCACCTGAAATTAGCGGGTTTAAAAGCGACGCCGCCTAGCTTGAAGGTATTGAGATCGCGGTGTCGGAGTGTTTGAGTAAAGTTTGGTCGTAAAATTACCAAAAAGGATATAATTTATAAACCGTTGTTTTTAATGAATAAATATCTCGTTTTCGAGTGTCGAAAGAAGACAAACGGTAATTCCAGATTAATATAGTTTTTAATTCAGAGCGATAGAAATTGATCTCATAGAATCGATTTGAAAAGAACGGTACTATGCGCCCAAGCTGACAACAACATCAGTGCCCAACAACGCCAAAGGTAAGTGGCAAATATAAATAAGTGAGTGTTTGATATGGCAGAGCGAGTAACTGGAACCGTAAAATGGTTCAGTGACGATAAAGGTTATGGTTTCATTGAGCAGGAAAGTGGAAAAGACGTTTTTGTGCACCACAGTGCCATAAATGGCGAAGGCCGTAAAAGCCTGCAGGAAGGACAGACTGTTACCATGGAGGTTACACAGGGACAAAAAGGGCCACAAGCCGAGAATGTTTCCCCCGCCTAAGATCTACTGAAGCAAGACTCTCCACACGATACCCTGTAATTCGTCGAACGGCCGAGCAGGTCGCCAAGCGACGGTCGCGAGGATTGGTGGAGTTTCGTGGGGGCAGAGATAGTTGCCGCCTGCGTAGAGCTGGATCTTATGGAACGTTCCTGCGACCCTTATTATTCGGAATAGTGGGGAAGCTGTGTGGTTGCTATCACGCGATACCAGATGGAGTTGGGAGGCGTCCGTACGCCTGTGTTGGATACGGGCGGGTCAGCTTGTGACGCTGTGCTATTTATGCATGGCAATCCGGGATGTGGGTGCGATTGGGTTCCTTTGATGGAACAGATTGGCCCCTTTTGCCGCGCTATCGCGCCAGATATGCCTGGTTTTGGTCGGGCAGAGAAGCCAGCTGGATTCAATTATACGATCGATGGTTATGCTGACCACATCGCGTTACTTGTGGATGCACTCAGTTTGCGGGGCGTGCATCTCGTAGTACACGACTTTGGCGGACCGTGGGCACTCGCTTGGGCTGCGGCAAACCCGGGCCTAGTGCGAAGTCTCACCATGATCAACATTGGTGTCCTTAAGGGTTATCGATGGCACTACCTAGCACGGATTTGGCGTACGCCTGTCGTTGGAGAGATATTTCAGGCTATAACTTCTCGTTTCGCCTTCCGCGTGATTTTAAACTACGGTAATCCCCGCGGGTTACCGAGAGAGTTCGTAAATAGGATGTACGACAATTACGACCAGGCAACCCGTAGCGCCGTACTCCAACTCTATCGTGCAACGAACGACCTTGATGCGGACGCGGACGCACTTTCTGAAACACTACGCTCACTCGATCTGGATACTCTCGTGGTATGGGGTAAAGCTGATCCCTATCTCCCTCATAGATTCGCCGAGGATCAGCGGGACGTTTTCCCCCGCGCGCAAATCTTCTATCTTGAAGACAGTGGGCACTGGCCGTTTATCGACAATCCTAAGGCGGTCACGGCAGCGATTATTCCATTTTTGCAAGAATGTGTGGCCAAACATATCCCTAGCAATCGAGTGCATTAACTGCTTCAGTTAAACAAGTTTGCGACATCCTGTTTTACTATCGCTTCGATCAAGTGCGGGCCGTGAGTGTTCATCGCCGCGGCGAATTGCTGGTGAAACTCCTCTGCAGTTATCGCGCGGCTTGTGCTTACTTTCATCCCACGGGCGATATGCTGCCAATCAAGCGAAGGGTGGCCAATATCGAGCATTGAGAGCGTTTTATCATTCGGCGCGCCGGCCTTGAGTCGCGCAAGCTCAATATTTAATACTGCATAGCTATTATTGTTCAACAAAACAATCACGACGTCGGTATTCTCACGCGCCATGCTCCACAGAGATTGCATGGTGTATAAAGCGCTACCATCAGCTTGCAAAGCCACGACTTTTCGATCCGGGCACGCAATCGCCGCGCCAAAACTTACCGGTAAGCCTTGGCCGATAGCGCCACCCGTGATGGTAAGTGCATCGTGTTTCGCAGCGCCTGCAGTGCGACTGAAAATTTCCGCCGAACAAGTAATGCCTTCATCAGAGAGGATCGCGTTTTCAGGAAGCAAGGCCCCTAATGTGTCCCCGATCGCCGCAGCGGTTAATTCACCGCTGGGAGGCTCTGGGACAACTCGCTCTTGTATCGTCTCGAGGCCTGGAGCAGCTCCTAACCTGTCTGCTAGGTCTGTCAACGCTGTAAGAGTTTTTTGTTCCGGCGAAGCCAAAGTAGTGACCACCGCTTTACTCGGTACCAGCAAGCTTGGTGTATCCGGGTAGGCGAAAAAGGCGACTGGTGTTGTCGTGCCAACCAGAATGAATTGTTCAAATTCACTGAGTACTGGAATGGCAAGTTCTGCAAAATACGGTACCCGCGTAATATTGACCCTACCAGCCCCCCGTTGATGTCTTGTTGGGAACGTTTCAGCAAACAACGGCGCGCCTGTTCTGGCCGAGATACGGCTGGCGAGCAGTAGGTCCTGTTGCCGCAGTGCGTAGCCGCCGAGCACGATTGCGGTTTTTTTTTCATTTTTGAGGAGTGTGCCTACGGTCTCTATTGTCTCACTGGTTACTTCCGGTGGTGGTTCAATTGGTAGCGCTGGGTAGGAACTTTTTGTGGGCTCCCAAGCGTGGTTCGCTGGGGCAATCAGTGTGGAGATTTTGCCAATACCGCTTCGTGCCTGTTGGACTGCGATGGCGCCAAGGCGCGCGAGGTCGTCGGCAGATGTTGAGGTCTCAACCCATGACGAATTAATTGCTGCATGGGCACTCACATCGGATGTCAATGGGGCGTTATATGGTAGATGGTATGGGGCATGATCGCCGACAATATTGACGAGCGGAACTCGTGCTTTCTTTGCATTGTGTAAGTTTGCCATGCCATTGGCGAGACCTGGTCCGAGATGGAGAAGTGTCACTGCAGGAGTTCCCGTCATGCGTGCATAACCATCAGCCGCTCCCGTTACGACTCCCTCGAACAGGCAGAGTATTGGACGCATCCTATCGGTTTTACCGATAGCAGTAACCAGGTGCATTTCAGATGTGCCTGGGTTCGCGAAACAAATTTCTAATCCGGCATCTACAAGAGTTTTAAGTAGAGCTTCAGCACCATTCATTTAGATTGTTCCCTTTGTTTTTTTACAAAAGATCAATTCTAACCTGCAAGGGCGATTAGGGCCGAGTTTATTTACTATACTGGATAAGTTGGAATTCCGTGTTGCGTGATAGTGCGTGCGGCCCTATAGAACCTTGGATCACAATATCGAATGCCCACAAGGAACACCGAGATCGTAGGCAAAGTCGCGTAACCAGCTTACTTCGATTTCCATTTTCTTAACAATGCGCCATCATGATTTAAGCGATTTTGTAAGGCTGATCCAGTCGATATTGCGGGCGCTTGACTAGGTACTCGGCAACGTTGCGAGGGTTACGAATACTTGCCGCAATGAATTCGACGGCTTCAATCATCCGCTCGACCGGCTCTGAACAACTCATGCGCAGAAAACCACGTCCCGCTTCGCCAAAACATTCTCCACCGAGGCAGGCAACGCCCTTATGATTATCGGCGCCCTCTAGAAAATACATCGCTAGGCCGTGGGAACTGATTCTATTTTCGTTGCATACCTCGGCGACATTCGGGAATGCATAAAAACTTCCTCCTGGTTGAAGGCAACTGATACCTGGAACTTGATTTAAGTGAGTAACGAGTTGCATCACTTTGTCGCGAAACTCATGCATCCTCGTGTCACGTTCGGTCAGCGCCTCGCTTAATGCCGCGGCACCTGCTAATTGCACAAACGGCGGTACGCAAGACAGAAGCGTATTGGTAAGCTTGCTTAGCATTGACGCCATCGGTGTTGAACTAACGGAAAAACCAAGGCGCCACCCACTCATAGAAAACGACTTACTAAAGGTATACGCACCCACACACTGTTCAAGCATATTTGGTTGCGCTAACAGAGAATAATGGGTGTCGCTCCAGACCATCTGGTCATATGGTTCATCGCTTAGAACAGCAATATTCTTTCCGCGGATGAGGTCGGCTATCTCCACCAGGTCCTCGAGCAGCGCGACGCCCCCAGTTGGGTTGTGCGGGCTATTTAATATGATTGCTTTTGGGGCTGCATCGTGTGTCAGAAAGTGATCAATGTCATCAACACTGGGTCGAAAGGCGCGACTTTGTTTGAGCGATGACAGCACCATCCGGGCACCTCGCCGAGCGATAGAAGGTGGATAGGTGGGAAAATAGGGACTGAACACCAAGACACCGTCACCGGGGTTTAGTACTGCCTCGGCAAATAATGTTTGGAAGGTTTTTGCCCCAGGCCCGGCGACGATATTCTCGACGCTTGTGGTGAGCCCGAATTCGCGGTTTACGTAGTCACTCGCTGCTGCTCGAAATTCGTGGATACCGGCTGAGGGGCCGTAGTGAGAATGCCCCTGTTCAATCGCCGCGATCCCTGCGTCAATTGCGACCCTTGGCGGTGCATGTGGGCTATCACCGATTTCAAGTTCTATAACATCCTTTCCGTCAGCGATCAGTGTCTTTGCTAACGCCAACACCTCAAATGCACTTTCAGCTTTTACTTCTTGGGCAAACTTGCTGAAGGAAAAAGACATCGGTTTTAAATTCTTATTCTCATTTTAGGCTTTGGAATTTCAGATATAGGTTGGCAGTCTCGTCAGGGCGTTCCAGCATCGGACAGTGCCCCATGTGTTTCATCACGATAGATTGCGAACCCTTGATGATTTCGGAGAGAATCCCGGCGCCGGAAACGTCTAAGATCTGGTCTTTATCACCCCATAGGATTTGGGTTTTTGTGACACACCCCTTAAGCTCTAATTCAAGGGATAGTGGGTCGTCGAACATCTCATTGAAGATTTTTTCATTAAATTCACGTTCACCTATATTACGTTCGCAGAGGCAACGTTGGAACGCGTTTGGGACGTAGGGTATTTTGTTGAAACACAAGCCGATTAATCTTCTAAAGTCGGATGGATCTCTAACAAGTAATGGATTCTCCCCTCGTTCCAAGTAATTAAAAAATTTACTTGGGTTGGCCGTCGTGACACCCGCTGGCGCAAGTAGCCACTGGCTCCTGACACCATCGGGGTGACGTGCGCTATACAAAGCAGAGAGGTAACCACCCATGGAATTGCCCCCAAGGTGCACTGAATTTAAACCTAGTGCTTGTATAAACAATCGTAGGCGGGTCAGTTGGGATTCCACGTCATAGCGTGCGCCCTCATCGCGTGTCGAGTCTCCGAACCCCGGTAAATCAATGATTATTAAACGAAAATGACGCGATAACATTGGCGATACGCGTGCCCAGTTATCCTTGTTCGCACCGAACCCGTGAATCAAGACCAGCGTTTCGCCCTTACCCCCATCGAGGTATGCGATCTCATGCCCATCAATGCAAACCTGTTTTAGAGACAACCCAGACTTTGCTCGTTGCACGCGCACTGCTGCATTGAACAGTGGCCAACGAAATAGATGCATACCGGCTAGGCCAAAGATGAACAAAAACACAACTATAGCAATGGCTATCATGACAATGATCACTTAATAACGATTATTAAAAAACAGACTGATTTAACGTAACAGGGTGATTTGCTGGCATTTCCTAAGCATAGGCATTGGGATGATATACGATACTCGTTCGTTGTCGAGGTAGATTCTGTGCAACTCTGAAACGTTCTATTGCCAATGGGCGCAGTAGAGATAGAGGGGAGATAGCAATGTCCGAAATCCACGCCAGTATTGTCGCCGGGCTAACGCCATTATTTGCTTATGGAGCGTGAAAGAGAGCGTCTCGGTCATTTAAGGTAGCATATGGGAAGTTGGTTTATCGGAACTATAAATCCTTTATTGGCCGGCTTGAAATTTAATAATCGGCCGAAATTGAACGGATGTTACATAAGCTTGTATTTTGCTATCGTCCAGGTCACAAAAGTAAGGTGGAGGCCTCGAAATGAGCAAAAGGACGTGGAATATTTATTTATCAGGAGAGATTCACTCCGACTGGCGTAAACACATCATAAGCGGCGCCACTTCTGCTGGCTTATTGGTTAATTTTAGTTCACCCGTAACCGACCATGAGGCAAGTGACATGTGCGGCGTTCGCATCTTGGGCGAAGAGCAAGATACGTTTTGGCGAGATCGAAAAAGCGCAAGCATCAATGCTATCCGCACTAATTCCTTAATTAGTGGCGCGGACGTTGTAGTTGTGCGTTTTGGGCCGAAATACAAGCAATGGAATGCCGCATTCGATGCCGGATATGCAGCGGCGCTCAACAAGCCGCTGGTTATTTTGCATGACGAGGACAATGATCACGCGCTTAAAGAAGTAGATTCGGCTGCGAATGCGACTGCACGAACCCCGGACCAAGTAGTGGAGATTTTACGCTATGTGCTGACGGAATAAATCTTTTCGGTATGTCTCGAAAATCACTCTTTTACGCGTGTAAGTATCAGAAGTAGCAATCCAGAAATATTCTAGGGAGCATTATGAAACCGCATATAGAAGAAGAATACATTCATGTGGAGTCTACTAAGTGGAAGCCCTTTCCGGAGACGCTTTCTAATGGTGGTATTCGTTGGAAACTTATGCACGTATCGCCAGAGGTAGGCGCGTGGACTGCTATATTTGATTGCCCTCGGGGTTCGTCATTTAATCGCCACATCCACCTTGGTCCTGGCGAATATTTGCTGACTCGAGGTAAGATGGAGGTGCGAGGTGGGGTAGAGAACGGTGGTTCGACCGCTATTGCAACGGGATATGGTTACGAATCATGTAACGCACGTCACGATCATACTTATTTTCCCGAAGATAGTGAGTTTTATATGACGTTTCTAGGGCCTTTGCAGTTCGTTGAGGAAGATGGGTCGCCTATTGTTGTGGTTGGATGGGAGCAGGCTCAAGATTTGTGGGCCCGTCAGAATGGTGTCGTATGATTGCTCTTAAGTTTCTGCATTGCGTTACAAGTCAGGACATCATTCGTGGCTGAGGATATTCAGTTAGACCGGGATGGCCACGTTTGTATTATCACGATTAATCGTCCGCACGTGATGAACTCATTAGATTTCAGTGCCAACGAGAAACTCGTCGAAGCGTGGCAAACTTTTTCCTCAGATCCAGAACTTCGAGTTGCACTAATCACAGGAAGCGGCGGCAAGGCGTTTTGCGCTGGCGCCGATCTAAAGACTTACACAATGAGTTTCGCTACGACACCCGCGCCTGAATTTCAACGCAAATATACCAATGGTCCGGGTCTTGGAGGTATAACCCGAAATCTTCATGTTTTCAAACCCATCTTAGCGGCGATTGACGGTTATGCCATTTCTGGAGGATTTGAAATTGCGCTCGCTTGCGATATTAGATTTTGTTCCGATCGTGCTAAGTTCGGGTTACAGGACGTTAAGTGGGGTTTCCACGCTTGCGATGGTGGGCTTATCCGCTTACGAGAGATCGTTGGCCGAGGTAACGCGATGGAGATGATTTTGTCAGGGGATTTGATCGATGCTGACCACGCACTCCGAATCGGACTAGTCAATCGAATATGTCGGAAGCAAGACCTTTTTGATGAATCGTTGACTTACGCCCATCACTTGGCAACGCGTGCGCCACTTGCTCAACAACTTGCGAAAGAGGTTATGGTCCGAGCGGAAGGTTTGAGCCTAGATGAGGCCTTGCGGCTAGAATCAACGTCGTTTCATGGGCTGGGGAAAACCCGTGATCTCGAAGAGGGTACTACCGCGTTTAGGGAGAAGCGAGACGCTAAATTCGTCGGTGAGTGAAAACGGCAAACGTGAAAAACGTTGGTGCGCGCAAGAGTTAGAGCTTCTCAACTTATAAGCGCGTTGGTATCCGTATCCCTGGAGAAAAAGTGGAGATTCGGTTAGTTGATAGAACTATCACATGGACTTTAAAAACCTTAGGGACCAAAGATCTTTAATGGCGGTTCGTCCAGCGCAGCGTATTGTTCTCGCAAATCTAGTATGTGCTGCTCCCAATAGCGCGGCCCGTTAAACCACGTGAATGTTCGCGGGAAAGCGGGATCGTCCCAGCGTGCCGCGAGCCACCCGTTGTAGTGCAGTAGCCGTAGGGTGCGTAATGCTTCAATGAGACGCAGTTCTTGTGGACGGAAATCGTAAAACTCGGCGTAGCCCTCTAGAATTTCGACTAGCTGAGCTGTTTGCCGTTCGCGATCCCCAGACAGCAACATCCAAATGTCTTGTACCGCTGGCGCCATCCTAGCATCGTCGAAGTCGACGAAGTGCGGAGTGTCAGAACGCCATAAAATATTACCGCTATGGCAATCTCCGTGTACACGTATCTGATGGAGGTCTTCGGCTTCAGTAAAAATAGAATCGAGTTTCGATAGCAAATCGTTGACCAGCGATTCATAGGCAACCGAGAGATCGTTGGGAATGAATTTACGGCGAACCAAGGCAACAGGATCGTATCCAAATGTCTGACAGTCTATCGCTGGTCGATCAACAAATGGGTGCGTTGCGCCGATGAGGTGAATACGGCCTAGTAGCCTACCAAGTACCAGCAAATTATTCAGATTGTCAATGTCAGGTGTGCGACCACCCCTACGTGCGTATAATGCGAAGCGAAACTCTCCGTGATGGAAGAGACTTAAGCCGTCTTCGTTTACCAGTGGCGCAACTACCGGTAGATCGCTGTTCGCTAGCTCAAAACAGAACTCGTGTTCTTCTAAAATCGCTTCATCGGACCAGCGCTCCGGTCGATAATATTTTGCGATGATTGGGTCACTATCTTCGATTCCTATTTGGTATACGCGATTTTCATAACTATTTAAGGCCATTAAACGGCCATCAGTTATATAATCCAATCGCTAGACCGTGTCGAGGATAAAATCTGGG
>DPMX01000097.1 GCA_003540955.1 Gammaproteobacteria bacterium | reverse complement strand
AAGCCACAAGTCTAGGGATCGGCATCTTATCTAAGCTCTTTCCCGAGCTTTCCAATACCGGGTTTGATCAATCCGCAAACTTACTCGGCACGGCCCTACTGCGCGGATACGGACGCGAACATGAATTAGAGGCTGACCGGCTAGGCGCCGATTACCTCGCACGCAGTGGCTACGATCCGCAAGCAATGCTTGAGGTAATTCGCATTCTAAAAGAACAAGAAATTTTCGACCAAAATCTCGCACGCCTCGAAAAACGTCAACCGCGTAGATACCATGGCGTTTTTTCGACTCATCCGGACAACGATACACGCCTGCGAAAAATCATCACCCATCAACTGAAAAAAAAACCAGTATCAAAAGCCGTGTTCCGTGATCGATTCCTGGACAAGATTGATGGCATGATATTCGGCCAGACCCCGTCTGCAGGAATAATTATAGGAACCACCTTCTACCATCGAGATCTTGGCTTTGCGATTCAGTTTCCGACCGGTTGGAATCTTTCGAACCAGCCTGCCCGGCTAATTGCGACTAATCAAGAAAGTAATTGGCAAATACATCTGACGGAACATACAGTTTTCCCCAGGGTAACACCCAATGGATTGCTACTTGAACATGGCTTTGCCAACCTAAGCGCCATAGAACCAATTGGAACCGCAGGTGTCACAGGGGTCAGCGGTCTAACAACCATTACCACTAAGGAGGGGCCGCGGATAATTCACGTCAGCGGTATTATATTCGGCCAGCACGGTTTCGTAATCACCGGATTTGCGCGTAATGCCGGCCTTCAAGCGCAGTTCAGCGAGACGTTTAAACGAATTGTGACGAGTTTTCGCAGCTTATCAAGCACCGAAAGAAGTTACGCAAGCGGGCAACGTATTCGCGTCGTAAATCATAAAGGGTCGATTCCATGGGCGGCATTGGCAAGTTCCTCACCCCTCAAGGTACTCCCTGAAAGCCATTTAAAATTGTTAAATGGTGCCGCAACGGGAGAGTCAGCATCGCACACTAATAGGATAAAAGTCATCGAATAATCACAATGCAGCTGGGAGATCCTCGATCATTAATGACCCTTTATTCGACGCTCGAATAGATCATCACGTCGCTGCACAAAGTGATGATGAGTGTAGGACCGCCATGCGTGACGTCGTCCACAGGAATAGCCCCGGTTATTTTTATTCAAAAAAATTCGAACATCTAGATCTATCTTTATTGTGTCTCGGGCGATTCAAACCACCCTGCGATTACCCCGAGCGCACTGTCGACTCCGAGCGGCGCTTTAGCGGAAAAAAGCTGCACACTAGTCCCCGGAGCTAATCCATCGACATCTCTCCCAAGATCTCGCAATACCGAAGAAGTTTCTTTCTGATTCAACTTATCAGCCTTGTTCAACAACAACAGCGTTGGTAAGTCTGATGATTTGCACCACCCGAGAAGTTCTAACTCTTGTTCTTTTAGTCGGTGACGCGAATCAACCACTAAAATTAGACCAACTAATGATCGACGCTGCTCAAGGTATCTCGGGATCTCTAAAGACCAATGGTCTCGCTTATTTTTAGAAACCTTGGCAAACCCAAATCCCGGTAGATCTATGATGCGGCGGTCCGTGCCAAATTCGTATACGACAAATTGTTGAGTTCTACCCGGGGTCCGGCTCGTTCGTGCCAATTTTCGTCGATTACACAAGGTATTGATAATGCTAGATTTTCCAGCATTAGAACGCCCAGCGAAAGCGATTTCCGCACCAATATCTGTGGGCATTTGTCTGAGCAAATGTGCTTCTTTGACGAACTTCACATTAGAGAAACTAAAAGTTTTCGGGGATTCCAGGATTGACATGGAGTTCGTGTCTCGATCGATAAACTGATAAGTTAAATGCTCAGCCTGAGATTAAACGAATGGCACGCTTAAGGGCAAGATTTCGACCCGACGCACAAATTAGAGAAACCAAGGGTCGAGGCGTTATATAATACGACAGAACACAGTCGCTGGAAGACCTATGAAATTTACATGTGCACTGGTGGCCACAATTGCTGCCCTTTGTTTCGCTGTATTAGACACCGTCGCAAATGAGATCGCTAAAAACCAATGTGCTGCCTGCCACGGACCAGATGGAAATAGCGTCAATCCGGAGTGGCCGAATTTAGCGGGACAACATCAAAAATACATAATTCAACAACTTGAAGCGTACAAAAGTGGCGAACGATCGAATCCAAGCATGTCGGCCATGGTGACCAACGTGACTACTGATGACATGGTTGCTATCGCTGACTATTACGCCGCTCAAGCCCCCAAGATTGGTACGATCGCACCTGACACGATCGCCGCAGGGGAAAAGCTTTATCGAGGCGGAAATAGAGAGAAGGGCATTCCGGCTTGTATGGCCTGTCATGGCCCAAACGGCGCAGGCAACCCAGCTGCTAACTACCCCGCGTTACGGGGTCAACACGCAAAGTACACCAGTATTCAGCTAGAAGCGTACCGAAGCGGTACACGTAAAACCGACATAGATCGAAAATTAATGATGCAGGTTATCGCGAGTAAATTATCGGATGACGATATCTCCAGCATTGCGCAATACATTAACGCATTGCATTAGTCGAAAGTAATTTCCCGTAGATGGCGATAGATACTGAATAAAAATTCACACGGAAACGGAACGCTTTTTCGACTTTAAGGTTCGCATTTGACCCTCAAACAAAAGGATTGATATCTATGGTCCGAATCGCTATCGGCGTGCTATTTGGTATTTTATTCGGTAGCACCTACGCCGAAACAAATTTTGAAGAAGGCAAGCACTACGAGCGGATTATCCCTGAAGTTGCAACACATACCGACGGGAAAGTCGAAGTAGTTGAGGTATTTTGGTATGGTTGCCATCATTGTTTCAACTTCGAACCATATTTGAATAAGTGGATTCCGTCACTTCCCGACGAAGTCGTATTTCGTCGAATGCCGGCTATTTTTGCAGAAAACTGGAAACCACATTCTCGAGCGTTTTATACAGCAGAAGCGATCGGCGTATTGGATAAAATTCACGCACCCTTATTCGAAGCAATGCACGAGCAGAACAGAAAAATCAGAGATGTTGAAAGTCTTGGGCGGTTTTTCTCTGAACAGGGGATCTCAGAAGAGACGTTTCAGGAGACTTATAACTCTTTCACCGTTGATAACAAGACTCGTCAAGCGGAGATTCTATCTAGAAAATATGGTATCTCCGGTGTCCCATCCGTAATTGTTGATGGTCGCTACCGCACCAGTGCCCGTCTGACTGGAGGCTACGAAAAAATGCTGAAGGTTATTGACCACCTCATTAGTCTACAAAGTAGCCGATAATTTCGATCCAAATACTCTGCGAAATAGTGATGCGAGTACAATCGATTTAGTGATATCGCCACCGAGCGCATGCGGGGGAGGAAGGTAGTCATTCTCATTAATTCGGTCAAATTTTCATAGGTGCTACGTAATTTACCAAAATATCCCCAGCTTCCGGAGCGACATCCAAAGGACCGACTCTTAGGTCACCAGTTCGTCGAACAACGACACTCGCGAAGATTTCGTCGGAAACGAGTGTTTTGTAGTCATTAAAAGTATAAGAGTCAGTAAAACGAGTTTTTTGGAAACGCCAGCCCTGAAAAAATCGATGTAATATTTCTTCATAAATCGCGGTACCAATAAACGCGGTTTGACCCCGGAAGCCAGAGATCAAACCTTTGGTTTCATGTTGATCAGGTGCGGGCATGGGAATTTGGAAAACACGGCTGCGGCCGAATTCATTACCGAAACGTGTGCAAACCAAAGCGTTATAGGCATCGTTATCAGTTGCTGCCAGTAGATACCCCATTGAACTTAGGTCAAGCGTCTCGTCAGCGGATGCAGATATTACTTGGCCAAAATAAATCGGGAGACCAGCTAATCGCGCAGGTCGAAGTCGGTGCCACGAACTGTCGACCAAGGTCACCGGAATTTCGAGGTCGCAAAGATTGGATGCTAAATCTATCGTCCAGGGAGAGGCCCCAACAATAACGATGCCATTTTGTTTCTGCGACGCAATACCTAGATGACGAGCGACTCGACCTATAGAAAACCCATGCAGGGTAACGGTCACAATTATCAATGTGAAAACTAATGGTAGGAGGATTTCCGCATCCTCGTATCCAGCTTCAACCATGGGGACCGAAAATGCGCCAGCGACTGCGGCGGCGACAATGCCTCTTGGTGCGATCCAACCAACCAATAAGCGATCTTCTAGATCGAGTCCAGCACCCGCTGTAGCGGCGAATACCGTGATTGGCCGAACAACAAATACCAAAGCCGCGAACAAAGCCCAACTTCGCCAATCCATTTCAAGCAGCAACATCGGATCGAGGTCCGCCGTTAACACTATAAAAAGGCCAGAAACTAATATGACAGTTATGTATTCCTTGAAGCGACGGAGCTCCTCAATACTCGGCAAGTTCATGTTTCCTAGCACTAAACCGAGGGTTGTCGCGGACATCAATCCGGCCTCTTCATGTAAAATATTTGCACCAGCATATACAAATAAAACAGCCGCTAGTACGGCGGGGCCCTTCAAATATTCGGGGAAGTAGCCCAAGCGATAGGCCTTACCTAACAGATAGCCAACCAGCCCACCCAACATTCCAGCGGCGATTATCGTCTTAATCATTTCCGCAACAAGACCGATTCCAGTTGCCCCAGTATCGGTGAGAGTGAAATATTCGAATAAAATTACCGCTAGTAATGCTCCGACCGGATCATTAACGATTCCTTCCCACTTCAATATAGATGATGTTTTCGGTCGCAATCGAGCGTGTCGCAGCAACGGCATGATCACTGTTGGCCCGGTGACAATCGTTATGGCGCCGAATACCAGAGCGACCGGCCATGACAAACCACCAATGAGATAAGCCGAACCCGATCCTAGTCCAAAGGCTAGAATCGGCCCTAAAGTAATCAAACGGCGGACACCGACGCCCGCAGTTTTTAGTTCGTGCAAACGCAGATTTAGCCCCCCCTCGAATAGAATCACGGCCACTGCAAGCTTTACAAAAGGGCTTAATAAGGATCCAAAATCCTCAGTAGGTTGCAGCGCGCCACTAAGAGGGCCAAGTAAAATGCCAAAGAGAGTTAGTAGAACGATAGCGGGAATCCGATATCGCCACGCCAACCATTGCGCTACTACGCCAGCGCTAGCAATAAAAACGACTGAATGAACGATTTCAGACATCCTTGTATGTAAGCAATATCAGAATTTCTTGGAGACAGTACAAGATTTCGTTGTGAGATCCACAAAGGCCTTTTTTAAAAACCGTGAACTATCCGATGCAAGAACCATCACTGGAATTTTCGACAGTTGCATTACAATGGTTGACAGATCTTCGTATATTCTAAGTTCATGATTATATTGCCGTACACCAAGTCTTCTTCGAAGTTAATCCAATTTAAACCCCTAAGATCTTCGTTGATGTTGTACGGGTATTTTTTTGGTTGCTAAATACAAGATTGGGGGAATAAGTTAGGTAGTTAGTCTTCGATAGATATCGGCTACTTTCAATGGCAGTTTCTTGACCTCATCGATAACCGCATAGTTCGCCATTCCGTACATGTGTGGAAGGTAATCTTGTGCCTCCTTATCAATCGTAATACAGAATGAGTGGATACCATCGCGACGTAACTCGAGTAAAGCATGGCGAGTATCTTCGATGCCATAGCGGCCTTTATAACCACCGTAATCCTCCGGTCGCCCGTCGGAGAGGGTAATTAATATTTTTGTTCGAGCTCGGGTCATGTTCAATAGATGCCCGAGGTGCCGAATCGCCACACCCATGCGGGTATAGCTTTTCGGTCTTATACCGCTAATCCGCTCCCGCACAAACCTCGTATACGCTTCCTCAAAGCGTTTAACCCGGTAAATTTCACAACGTTTATTCGTTCGTCCGGAAAAACCATAGATCGCGTAACGATCGCCAAGAGTCTCTAGGGCTTCGCATAAAAGTATTAGAGACTCGCGTTCCGCATCGTTGACCCAACCAAGAGTTGAGCCACTCATGTCGACCATGAACATTACCGCAATGTTACGGTCGAGGTTACGAAAACGTGTATACACATAGTCACTCATCTCGCGCCCACTAGCCAAATCAGCATGCGCTTCTACCAAAGCATCAATATCTATGTCATCACCCTGCGATTGTCTTCGTTGCAGCTTCGCTTCTCCGAGGACAGCCTCGAATGTCTTTTTTATTGATTTTAGTAAACCGTGGTATTTCGCCAACGTATCTTCAACAAAAGTCTCGTCGCCGATCGGCACATCCAACTCGCTTAGCCGACAGAACCCCTCTCGATAACGCTGCCGAGTGTAGTCCCACTCTCTGTAACTAATCGCGTCCTTTAATTCACTATTTTTATCAACACCTGCTGACTCACCACCACCCTCTGACTCTAGCTGGTCCGGATACATCCCCGCGTTGATACCCTCCAGATGCTCATCAGGAACTTCACCGAAATCCTGTAGAATAGAACTCAATAAGGCTTCTAACTCAGCGGTCATCTCGACTTGCTCGCCGTCGTAGCGCAGCTCGAAATTGATCTCGCCGTCAGACCCTGACTCACCATCTTCGGCCAGGCTGAACTCTCCCATTTCCTTCGGATTACCGGTCGTTTCTGGATCTCTTCCATTTGCCTCTTGCAAGGTGCGTTGAAGTTCAGCCAACGCTTGCTTCATTGCAGCTTTTTCACGTTCGATACGGGCAAACATCGCTTCACGGATTTGCTGAAGGCGAATTTCTCCCTGGTAACACTTTAATTCTGGAAGCGAAACTGATCTAAAATCGGGAACCAGCGCAATGCTGTCCATCGCAGATGCCGCGGGGTCGACTAAAAACGGAGCACGCGCACGCCAAATATCCCATTGTTCTTTATGCATAGTTGAGCGGTAGCCAAGCGCTTCGAATTGACGGTACATCCCCGGAAATTCGCGGGATACACAAGCGTCGAGACGAATACACTCTAGACAGTTAAAAATTGCGCTAGTAGCTGCTGTATCCGGCATGCGTGATAATCTTTCAACAACCTGATAACGCCACGTTCCGTACCATGACTGCGCCCATAAATGAACCGCTGTAAGTTTGAAAATGGAAAAGTTCAAATCACGCTCGTCGAATTGATTTACTATTTCCGGTAGGAATATTTTTTCGGTATCTGTATATGTATCTGATGAAGTAGTAATGATCATTTCACGGCCGCCAAGACCGGTAACAAAATGCTGCAAAAATTGTGCAACAAGGTCAAAAGAGCAACTATTATGTCGCGAGCGATAAGCCTCTATGTACTGAGGCAGTTCTTCCAATACGTCGATACCAGCCCCAAGCCCTCTGTTGTCAAACTGCTCCATAGCGGCCATTAGCCAAGTTTCCACGCCGTTTCGGTCCAATTTTTCAAAAGCAGCTGCTGCGCGATTAACAAAATGTCCGGCAAGTTCTCCATTAGACCGCCCTATAATTTCCGCCCAGTGATAAATAAAATCCTGATTTTCGCGGCCAAGGGCTGCGATTTCAGAAATCAACTCAGCACCACGGCCCTGACGCTCGATCGCCGTGCCGGTTACTCTTTCCAAATCTTTTTGAACACGAATCCTATTTAGAAAACTCTGACGGCTTTCAACTGGCATTAGTAACGTTCCAATATACTATCTAGACTCAGGTGTCTCACAGCCATGCTAACCAAGAAACGTGATTGTAGAGGTTTGTCAAAATCCTTAAAAAAGGGAAGGGAACACGGGCGGACAACAAAACGTTTCGCTCCTTAAATTATGTTGTTGGAGCACTATAGCGTTCAGACGTAAAATTCAAAATACAGAACGACTGAGTTCGTGGACCGCCTTCAACATATCAACGTCGTCGGTAAGTGCGAGCGCAACAGCTGTATCAGTCGCGACTACTGGCTCGATACCAGAGACAATCAACTTCGCCGCGTTAACTAGTAGGCGAGTGCTCGCCCCCTCATCCAGTCCGCCACCTTTCAGATTTCTAGTCATTATTCCGAATTTCACCAGATGTTTTGCAACCACAGGATCAATTCCCCTCGCCTCATTCTCAACGATTAATTGCTCCTTATCCGCATCAGGGTAACCAAACTCTAACGCGACAAAGCGTTGCCGAGTGCTTTGCTTCAGGTCCTTCAAGACACTCTGATAACCTGGGTTGTAAGAAATCGCTAAGCAAAACTCATTTGGAACCTGCAACAATTCTCCAAGCTTTTCAATTGGAAGGAGACGACGGTCATCGCACAATGGATGGATTACGACGGAGGTATCCTTACGGGCTTCGACAACCTCGTCGAGATAGCAAATGCAACCGTTGCGTGCCGCTCGGGTCAATGGCCCATCAACCCACACGGTTTCACCACCTTTAACCAAATAGCGTCCGACTAGATCGGAAGCGGTAAGATCGTCGTGGCAGGCTACGGTAATCATTGGCCGCTGCAGAAACCAGCTCATATATTCGATGAACCGGGTTTTACCGCAACCAGTAGGTCCCTTGAGTAATACCGGCAGTTGGTTCTTATGAGCGGCTGCGAAAACACTTATTTCGTCCCCCACCGGCTCATAATAAGGCTCCTCGGTAACCAAATTTTCTTCTGTTCGAATTGCTTGAATTGACATCGATTTTACACCTAAATAACTCCATCTGGACGATCACACAACATCGACCCGCGACGGGCCAGGAGACATTGCTGTTGTGCATTGTGCCCGACTTTATATGTCTCCGCACCGCCGTAACCTCGAATTTCATCACAAATCGCCGATTTGTATACATGAAAACGACACCGTAGTAGTCTTATAGATTCGATTTTGCATTCAGCACGCCGCACCTTAGCGGTGTATGTAGGAGAATTTCGATGGAAGTAGGCGCTTTTTATCTACCGTCAGTCGGCCGTAAAGAAGACATAGAGGCGGGAATGGCCGGAAAACGTACCGATCTATATCAAATTATGCTTGACGAGATCACCGAGCAGCTCCAATTCATGGATGATTTTGGTTACTACGGCTGCGGGACTACCGAGCACCATTTTCACGTCGAGGGTGAAGAAGTCTCGACCAACCCGGTCATGCTGAATGTGTACTTTGGAAGCAGAACCAAAAATATGAAATTCGGCCAGCTTGGTAACGTCTTGCCATGCACAAACCCGATAAACCGTGCTGAAGACATCGCCATGATGTCGCAGATGCTTAAAGGTCGCGCATTTGCGGGATTCGCGCGCGGCTACCAACCCCGATGGGTAAACGTTCTGGGTCAGCAAGTCGGTCTTGGTGATCCGGGTACGGGCGAGGAGTACGAAGAGCTAAAGCGCTCACTGTTCGAAGAGCACTTCGAGATCATCATGAAGGCCTGGACCAACGACACTTTCAGCTTCCAAGGAAAACATTGGAAAATACCGCCACGCCAAGACATCGATTGGCCGGCCGCGAAGGTATCCCACGAATTCGGCAAAGGCGTGCGGGCCGACGGCACCATCGAAGAAGTTGGGATTGCGCCTGGATTGTATAACAATAAGATGTTGGATCTGTTCATGCCGTTCGCAACCTCTGAACGCTCGATCGCGTGGGGTATGGAGCGTGGCGTTGTTCCAGTAACAATCATGACTCATCCGGAAGTCATCAAAAGTCACTTCCTAGCAGGCCAAGAAGCTGCAGCGAAAGCTGGACGCAACCTTAAATTTGGCCAAGGTATGGCGTTAACGCGCGAAATAATCGTCGCTGATACTGACGCAGAAGCTGAACGCTTAGCGCGAGACGCCGGATCCTTTATCTGGAACAAGTTTTTTACGCCGTTCGGCTTCAATGCCGCTACGGCTGGACCCGGTGAAGGACCATGGGACCCACCGGCAACATTCGAAAACCTAGTCGAAAGCGGCCTATGCATTCATGGATCGCCTAGTACGATTAACCGTAAAATCGAGGCGTTATTAACAGAACTACCGGTCGATTATCTGTGGATGTTCATCTATAACCATATGCCTCATTCCGCGCTAATGCGCAGCCTTGAATTACTGACCAACGAGGTATGGCCAAACTTCACCGATAAAATAAAACCATCCGGCGATAAAAAAGTCGCTTCAGCTGGTTAACTATGATGGAATCTCAGACGAAGCCCTGCTTAATGCGGGGCTTTTTTTCAACTCTGAGGGCCTAATATCTAGTGTCTACGAATGACACCTAAAGCTATATGTCCTAGCAGCATATCTTTTCGAACGTGACCATGGCGAAAGTTAACCAAACGAAATTGCGGTCATTAACGATACCCGCGTTGTCCTGGACTTCCTGAACCCTGGCGGGCATTCAATGACTACAGGCAACGTACTCCTGGTCGAAGACCATCTCGACATCGCGGAGATGGTTTGGGAGTATCTGGAGTCTAAGGGCTATGTCGTCGATTACGCCTCGGATGGGGTCTCGGGTTTTCGCCTGGGTGATACCAACAATTACGATGTGATTATTCTCGACATCATGCTTCCGGGCCTCGACGGGCTAGATGTTTGTCAGCGTCTTCGAAAAGAGGCTCAAAGCGACGTGCCCGTTTTAATGTTGACGGCACGCGACACCCTGGAAGAAAAACTTTCGGGTTTCGATCACGGTGCGGATGATTATCTCGTGAAACCATTCGCACTTGAAGAGTTGGAGGCGCGGCTCGCAGCGCTAATCCGTCGTAATACGCGCTCAGTATCTGGGAGCAACCTTTCAGTTGGCAGCCTCATTTTCGACGCTAAAACGCTACAGGTTACCCGCGACGGACTTGAAATCACGGTAAGTCCGATCGGTTTGAAAATCTTGCAATTACTAATGCGCAGATCCCCGCGTGTAGTACCAAGGCGAGATATTGAACGCGAGATTTGGGGGGATTTACCACCAGACAGCGACGCCCTCCGGAGTCACATGTACACATTACGCAAGGTCATCGATAAGCCTTTTGGAATCCCGCTAATTCGCACTGTACACGGTGCTGGATTTCGGCTAACTGATGAAGTCTGATTCCCGCCGGCGCTTAAATAGGCGTCTTTGGCGCGCATTTGTTTTCCAGATCGTTTTGATCAGCGCATCAGCTGGGGTCGGTGTTTATCTAGCTGAATTTGCTATTCGCGAAGTACTGATAGTCTCGGCGCTAAAGCGAGAAGCGGAGTATTTTTGGGCAAGAGAAAATATCGATCCATACACACCAGCGCCAAATACGCATTCATTGATTGGATATTTATTCGATGTCGACCTCTTTACGAGTTACCCCGAAGAATTTCAAGGGTTAGAAGCTGGGATCCACGACCTAATCACGCCCGTCGGGAAATCAGTTGTCCATGTCAGCGACAATAATGGTCGTCGACTATTTCTTGTTTTTGATGCCGATAACATCCGACAACTCGCGGCCTACTTTGGGCTTGCTCCGCTCACTCTCCTTCTCATTGTCTTGTATTCTTCCGCATGGGTTGCTTACCGTATTGCAGGTCGCGCAGTATCGCCTTTGATTAAGCTCGCTCGCGAAGTCCGAGAACTCGACTTAGAGGCGTCAGATACCGTGACATTAGCTAATACAAACGAATTAAAAGGTGCCGATGATGAGATATTGATCTTATCCCACGCTCTTGAGCAACTTGTCGAACGGGTCAACAAATTTGTTGAGCGCGAACGTATTTTTACACGTGAAACCAGTCATGAGTTACGAAGTCCGCTTACAGTTATAAAAATTGCGAGTGAGATGCTGTTAGCGCGAGACGATATCAGTGAAACCAATCGGACGACGGCGATAAAGATCCAGCGTGCAGCTAAAGATATGGAAGAACTCACGCAAGCATTTTTGCTTTTAGCAAGAGAAGCGGAATCCAGCGCTACAAGGGAGCGCGTTTGTGTCAACGACATTGTACGTGCCGAAATGTCTCGCTGTGAACTGATCTACGGAGAGAAAAATCTACGCCTAGATTACATTGAAAGAGGTAGTCTCTGGGTATCATCATCACCTAAAATATTGCCCATCGTAATAGGAAATCTGATCCGAAACGCTTGCGCTTATACTGAACAAGGTCACGTTCAGGTGTTAGTTTCAGATGGGAAGGTACGGGTCGAAGATAGCGGAATAGGGATCCATGATGACCAAATAAAAGCCGTCTTTTCCCCTTATTATAGAGCGCCAAACGCACGCGAGAGTGGACACGGAATCGGCTTAAGCTTGGTAAAACGAATGACCGATCGCTTCGGTTGGCCCTTAAAAATCGCCAGCCGTCCGGGACATGGTACTGTAGTTGAAGTACAATTCCCTGAGGCAAAGTTTACAAAGCTCCAAGGATCCTCGACCACGGCCACTTCCGCTGCCTTCTGACTAGAGCGAATCAACGCTGCATCGACAAAGCGGCTGATATGCGCGCTCATGCCGTGAATCCTGAGCATTAATACTACGTAAGGAAACTGATGCGCAGGAGACCCGAGCTTGGTAGCCTGTGGTTGCGTTCGTTCAGTTCGTACCTTTGCGAGCACCCAAAGAGAAGTCCACTGGAGTAACACATGGCCACAAACCTATCTATAGAAGACCTGCTCGATGCCTACCGCACAATGAGAACGATCCGTGAATTTGAGGAACGCGTGCACGTTGAGTTCGCTAAGGGTGGGATCCCCGGTTTCGTTCATCTATATGCAGGAGAAGAAGCATCGGCAACCGGTGTTTGTATGAACCTTAAGGAAGACGACTACATCGCAAGCAACCATAGAGGACACGGACATTGCATTGCTAAAGGAGTCGAGGTTACCGGAATGATGTCGGAGATATATGGGAGAGGAAGTGGCACGTGTCACGGAAAGGGTGGATCAATGCATATTGCCGACCTTGACGTCGGCATGATGGGGGCAAATGGTATTGTCGGCGGCGGCCCGCCGCTTGTATGTGGGGCAGGCTTGACCGCAAAGTTACGAGGGAAAGGTAATATTGCGCTAGCGTTTTTTGGCGACGGCGCTTCGAACCAAGGTACCACTCTCGAAAGCATGAACCTGGCGACCGTGTGGAAACTCCCTGTTGTATTTGTCGCAGAAAATAATGGCTACGCGGAAGCAACAGCAAGCTCCTGGTCGGTATCATGTAAAGATATTTCGAAACGCGCGGCGGGCTTTGGCATGCCTGGGACCACAATTGATGGTCATGATTTCTTTGCCGTACATGAAGCTACAAGAGCAGCTGTTGAGCGTGCTCGCTCTGGGGGTGGTCCGAGCTTGATAGAGTGCAAACTAGACCGATTTTTTGGTCACTTTGAGGGCGACAACCAAAAATACCGAGAGCCAAACGAAGTAAAAACCATCCGTGAGGAGAACGACTGCATAAAGCGGTTCAGCGACACCATCACTAACGATAGCGATATTACGGTCGGCGACTTAGCAACAATCGATAGAGAGGTCAAAATACTTATCGATGATGCCGTCGAGAAAGCAATTACCGGTACCGATCCTGAGCCTGATAAGTTACTCACTGACGTCTACATTAGATATTGATCTTATGAAACCAAAATAACGACCTCAGGAGAAAAACAATGGGACGTAAGATTCTTTATCAAGATGCTATCAACGAAGCCCTAGATCAAGAAATGGCCCGCGACGACAGCGTTATCGTCATGGGAGAAGATGTAGTTGGAGGTACAGGTGCCAGTGGGGAGATGGACGCTTGGGGTGGAGTATTAGGAGTAACCAAGGGATTGTACGGTAAATACGGCAATCGGATCATGGATTCCCCGATTAGTGAATCGGCATTAGTCGGCGCCGCAGTGGGTGCGGCTGCAACCGGCATGCGTCCAGTATGTGAACTCATGTTCATCGATTTCATGGGAGTATGCTTCGATCAAATATACAACCAAGCGGCAAAATTTCGATATATGTTCGGTGGTAAAGCAACGACACCCGTGGTAATCCGGACGATGTATGGTGCCGGATTTCGCGCTGCGGCACAACATTCTCAATGCCTCTACAATATCTTTACCCATGTGCCTGGGCTAAAGGTTGTCATGCCTTCCAGCCCCTACGATGCCAAAGGATTGTTAATTCAAGCGATCCGCGATGACGACCCCGTCATTTTTTGTGAGCATAAAGCTCTCTATGCAACAGAAGGTGACGTACCTGAGGAGTCCTATGCAATTCCGTTTGGTGAGGCGAATATTGTCCGCGAAGGTGACGACGTCACTATAGTCGCGCTCGGCCGCATGGTAAGGTTTGCCACCAAGGCCGCTGAAGCATTAGTAGCGGACGGAATAAATTGTGAGATCGTCGATCCTCGGACCAGCTCACCATTAGACGAAGAAACGATTCTTGAAAGCGTTGAGGCTACCGGACGATTGGTTGTCGTCGATGAATCGAATCCTCGGTGCTCCATGGCAACCGACATCTCGAGCCTTGTATCCCAGAAAGGCTTCAGTTCCTTACAAGCACCAATCGAAATGGTAACGGCACCGCATACACCAGTACCATTCAGCGGCGCACTTGAAGACCTGTATATCCCGAGTCCCGATAAAATCGAGGCCGCGGTGAGGAAGACCGCAGCATATGGAAACTGAGAGATTGACAGATCAATCACTCCTCAAAAAACGCGAGATGGTCGAACTTTATGAGTAACACCGCGATAACGGCGATCACTATGCCCAAGTGGGGGCTGTCTATGGTCGAAGGTAAAGTAATCGAATGGCTAGTCGAAGAAAATACTACTATCGCCGTTGGCGATGAGATCATGGATATTGAAACTGAAAAAATAGCGAATACTTTTGAGGCACTTGATAGTGGCGTGCTGAAACGGAAAGTGGCTGAACCTGATCAGTCGCTTCCGATTGGAGCACTGCTCGGGGTACTAGCGGAGTCGAACATATCGGACGAGGATATAGACGCCTTCATCAAAGATTTTCAAGCCAACTACACACCACCAGAAATCCAGGAGGGGGAAGAGTCAGAAACAAGCTATGCGTGGGTCGAAATTGACGATTATAGGATCCGTTACCTACGTATGGGAGTAGACAAGCGAAATATTATTCTGATTCACGGCTTTGGTGGTGACCTAGATCGGTGGCTTTTCACCCAAGGGCCGTTGTCGGCGAACGCCAGTGTCTATTCCCTCGATTTGCCCGGGCATGGGCAATCCACGAAGACTATTCGCGATGGCTCGGTAGCTGCAATGGCTAGTTTAGTGACGAAATTTATGGATCACGTCGGGATTGACCACGCTCATTTGGTCGGTCATTCACTTGGCGGAGCTATCGCTTTACAGACAACGATCAACGATCCGGACAAAGTCGACGCCCTGTCTTTAATTGCGACCGCAGGGATCGGTGTAGAGATCAATGGCAGTTATATCTCTGGCTTTGTGCAAGCTGAGTCCCGTCGTGAAATTAAACCGCTTCTACAGCAATTGGTAGGGGACCCGAGTTTAATCAACCGCAATCTGATCGACGACATTCTAAAATATAAACGCCTTGATGGAGTTACCGAAGCACTCGAGATTATTGCCACCGAATTTATAGATCGCGATCAGCAAACTATCGATTTTCGCAACCATTTAGCATCATTGTCGATACCAGTTCACGTAATCTGGGGTTCGGCAGACCAAATCATTCCTGCCAGTCACGCCAAAAATTTACCAGGCAACGTAAACGTGGATGTGTTGGAAGGTTTTGGCCACCTAGTACAAGTAGAGGCCGCGGGCGAGGTAAATAAGCTTCTGCAGGGCTAATGAGGCCGATGAGAGCTCGAATGAAAACCGTACTACTAGCGACTATCTTGTCAGTCCTTCTAGCACCGGGTCCAAGCATCGCATGCGATAGCGACGACGAATGCAACGGGGGAGCCTGCATCAAACGTGAAAAGCGAGCTGCCGGGGTTTGCTACGGCGGTGATCTATCACAAACTACGATCCCCATGCACACTACCACACCGGAGCCCGGGCTTGTTGAGCCCATTTCTGGACACGGGATAAATGCTCCAATACCTGGAGTGGGACTGTTTAACCCATTGGCGAACCCCGCGAAAAGACCTGCCAACGCATGCGTTGTTACTCAAGACTGTCGAGGAGGAATGGATTGCGTAATTACTGGTTCAGGCTGGGGTACCTGCGTAAATTTGCATTAGTACGGCAAAATTGTGGCACCCTTACAGGTCGAACCTCTTGGCCCAAGCGGATGGTCCTCACGGTGGTTCATCCGATCAAAAGCTCACCAAGAACTAAGGTTTAATGACTGGCTACTCAGGAGGGTTGTCTGCAATAAACTGTTCGGCGAGTTCGATCTTCATCGGGCCCGCTGCATGGCCGACCATAGCACCCGTCGGGTCGAACATTAAATACGTCGGTGTGCCCTTGAAATCTTCTTCTGTAATCTCTTTGAAAGCGCGCGTAAATCTCGCGATTTCGGCAACCCCGCTCTCGAAGGCCATCGGTTGCTGCAAGATGTAGTCTCGCACACGATTTATTAATGCTAGACCATCAAGTGAAATCCCAATAACTTTCGCGTCCTTATCCTTATGCTCGTTATGAAACCGAGAAATCATCCGGAACTGTTTGCGACACGTGACGCAATACGTCGTCCATAGCATCACCATGGTCCATTTACCTGGCTCGAAATAGGATGAAAGAGCAACATCCTCGCCATTTAAAGTACGAATTTTGAAGTCACTTGCGCGCGCAGATACATTACCGCTAAACGCAACTAGAGCGAGCACTATCAATAATTCCCGTAATATTTTCATTCCGTTATCCTATGGGCCTGTATACCAAGGAATGTATTAGAGGCCACCGAACAACGCAAGTTCATCTCATTCTTAACGTTTGCGGGTTTCTGTGACTTTGGCTTCAGCCTAGGACCGACAATGCGATTACAATATGTACTTGAAAAATCGACAAACTGCTCTGGGGTGTAACGCAACTAATAGGCTCTTTATGAGTAACAACATCAAGACTAAAGTTTTCCATAAATAATGTCAGAATCACCACCTCTCTCGACACGCAATCACGCGGCATTCAAGATATTGAGGTTAATTCGGATGAACGAATTCAAAGAGAAAGTCACTATCATTACAGGTGGTGCCAATGGGATTGGAAAAGCATTAGCGCGGACGCTAGGTAGCGCTGGCGCGCATGTCGTTATAGGCGATATTAACGACGAATTAGGTATTCCCCTTAGCAGGGAAATTTGTGCACGTGGAGGAAACGCTCGGTATCAACACACCGATGTCCGCAATGCACAGAGTGTGTCTGAATTAGTAGCGAAGACCGTGTCGGTTGAAGGTAAAATCGACTATATGTTCAACAACGCTGGTATAGCGGTCGCTGGCGATAGCCGGGACTTGAACCTAGATCATTGGCGCAAAGTGACCGATGTAAACTATTGGGGGGTCGTCTACGGGAGTAAATTCGCTTTCGATGCAATGGCTAAACAAGGGCACGGACACATTGTTAACATCGCATCCCTCGCCGGATTGATCCCGTTTCCGACGAACTTACCATATTCTGCGACGAAACACGCGGTGGTTGGGATGTCGATGTCGCTCCGCGCCGAAGGAGCTGATTTGGGTGTTAACGTTAGCGTCGTGTGCCCAGGGTTTATTAATTCGAATATCTTTCAGGCTAGCGATATGGTAAATGTTCCTCGGATTGACGTCGTCGAAAGTATTCCGTTTAAATTGGTCGAGACCAATAGCGCAGCAGATAAGATACTTAATGGTGTAATTCATAACAAAGCAATAATTGTGTTTCCAATCTATGCCAAAGTATTTTGGTGGCTATATCGACTTAAACATTCACTTATCAATATTTTGACACTGAAAACTATCCGCGATATGCGCAAAATTCGAGATCAAGTATCCTCTAAGTGAAGTGCTTTTTTATAGGAATAAACTATGAGTAATCTTTTTCTAAATGTTTTAGCTGACAATTTCGTTTTCCTCGAAGGACCGCGCTGGCATAACGGTGAACTTTGGTTCTCTGACATGTGGGGACACAAAGTTCATCGGATCACCCCTGCGGGTGTTGTTTCAGATGTAATCGACGTACCGGGGCGGCCGTCGGGTCTAGGTTTTATGCCTGATGGCACTCTATTAATCGCGTCGATGGCAGATCGCTGTGTATATAAAAACAACCAAGGCAATCTCGAGGTACACGCGGACTTAAGCGCTACGGTGAATGCAGACATTAACGACATTATCATTGATAAACAGGGCCGCACCTACGTTGGTAATTTCGGTTATGACTTGTTGTCTGGGGCCGACCCGAAAGAGGCCGAACTCGTACTCATAGAGCCTACTGGTGAACATCGTGTGGTGACAAGTGGGCTTATGTTTCCCAATGGAATGGTGTTAATGGACGACGAGCGCACCTTGATCGTAGCGGAAACATTTAGCAACCAACTTACTGCTTTCGATTGCGATACAAACGGTGATCTGAGAAATCGGCGAGTATTTGCCGATATGGGGGAGCTAACTCCAGACGGTATCTGTCTAGATATCGAGGGCGGCATTTGGGTTGCTTCGTTTATGACCGGTGACTTCGTAAGAGTCGTCGACGGAGGTGACATTACCGACCGAATTAAAGTTGATAGTAAAGCCGCTGTCGCATGCCAAATCGGCGGCCCGGACAACCGCACACTTTACTGCCTAACCTTTGCCGGCGAAATGGCTGACCTATCCGCCGGAAAACGTCTAGCGCGCATAGAGACAGTCACCGTTGATATCCAAGGCGCCGGATCCCCCTAGCACAGCAATGTCTTTGGTGGTTTCGGCCATCTTGATTGCCGCAAAATGAGGTATCGATCGATGGCCAGGCAGAATGGGCCCTACTCGCTAGAGCTCCTTCGAGTTTAGGCAAACTACCGAAGGTGGCGATTTTAGCCTTTTATTTCAATCCAATCCACGGCTTTCAATTGGAGCAAGCGTTGCGGCGCGCCTCCCAAGCATCAATCGCGCTCACGGTGGCGGTCGCCGCCTCGCACATAAAAGTATTTGCAGCGCCTTCCTTGTTCGCAACACGCGCATCCCATGCCTTCTGGATTTCTGTTCGCTCTGGACCAAACACGCCATCGCTGGCAATTTCCTGATAGGCGCGCTCAAGTGCAATCCTCATAGACCTAATGGACCTTGGTTCGATATCGAACTCTTGCAGTACCATAACGACGGCCGCTATAGGTGCCTCAGAAAATAACTCGGGAGAGGAAATTTGTCCCATTGGCTCCCATTGATTTTGGTATAAGTCGGCCAGCTCACGAATTAAAAACATCAAGGTGAGCATACATCCGAGGTCATTATAGAGATACGGATCACCACGTGCTGCGGCAAGATCTACAACTGCCCTAATAGCGGGAGCAACTACTGCTTGATATTCCTCGGGCAACAACCCATCGCGGCTCGTCATTATTCTGTGTTTTCGCCTTATGTCGTGGTAGATCGTTGTCGCAGATAGCGTGCGACTCCGATAAGGCTTATTAACATCCAACATATTTCGATTAGCAAGGCCGAGAAATTAAATTCATAGACCAACGACACTGCAATGAACCCGGCACCAAGAAGGTTAACAAATGAATAAATAAAACCTCGCGGCTCAATGCGCCCGACTTGGAGCAGATAATAGATGGTTAAAATTAACACTACGCCAACTGTACCAACGAGGTCGTACCATTCGATACTCATGATCTAAGAACCCTGCTTTATGATTCAAAAGTGATATCTTGAGAATTTAAATCAAGGCGTCTCCATCAAACCCTTCTAGTGTTACTACCTCCGAAACTGGCCTCCGATAGGATCGCCGCGATTGCGCCGAGACATCCGCCTTACCCAGTACCACCATCATCACCGGAATCGTATCTCCATCGAGTTTTAGCATTGCGCCAACCCCGGCCGCATCGAACCCAATCATCGGACCGCTGTCCCAGCCAATTGCTTTAGCCGCATACATTAATGACATCGCTGCCAGTGATCCAGATCGCATTACCTCTTCGCGTTGTAGTTCCGATTGATCTTTATACGCACCTTCGATCATTGGTAAGTATTTCTCGCGAGTCACTTCATCCACATCAGCGTAGATCCGCGCGGCATCATCGTAAGCGCTCAGGCGGCCACATACCAGCACGACGGCTGCCGCCTCTTCGACCTGCGCCTGGCCGAAGGCGAGGCCACGCAGTGCGATCTTCCGTTCTCGATCACGAACTACGATAAAACGCCAGTGCTGAATATTAAAAGAACTTGGCGACAGGATGACAGTTTCAAAAATTTTTTTTAAATCTGAGTCGCTTATTTGTAAACCAGGTTCATAGATACGTACGCTGCGGCGATTCGACGCTAACTCAAAAAAATCCAATTGCACACTCCTTCGGGGTTTATCTATAGTTTTAGTTATGACTATGATCAGACCTAGCAAACACCCGCTCGGTTCTGGGGCCCAACACCATACTAATATACTGCCTTAAATACCTCGCCACCGCATGACTAACAATAATAGCGGACACCTTGAAATGGTATTCGGTTGTACCAAATTGACTTACCGATTGCATTGCTCAGCGGCCGAGCTTACCAAAAGCGTTGTTGTTCTTTGGTCTGCCCATTCTTTCCAACTGCTGATCCGTTTTAGACCACTTTACAAGTAGCCATACGCAGTCCAGCCCCCATCGATATTTATAACCTCACCCGTCATAAACCCAGCTGCAGGGCTCGCAACGAAAATAACAGCTTCGGAAATTTCGTCGATTGAACCCATGCGCCTTTGGGGTGTACGTTTTTTGATTTCGTCGAACGCGAGTTTGCCATCTGCGACCAGTTTATCAATTAACTCCGTGCGGACGTACCCAGGTGCGATACAGTTAACCCGCACACCATACTTAGTGCATTCAACTGCCATTACCCTCGTCATGTGCTCTACCGTAGCTTTAGAGGCACAGTATCCGAGGGCTTCTGGGATAGCATTTTGACCAACGATAGATCCTATATTGATCACCGCACCGCCATTGCCTGAATCTTTCATCTGTTGAATAGCGGCTTTCGAGCATAGGAATACGGATTTT
>DPMX01000128.1:587-3670 GCA_003540955.1 Gammaproteobacteria bacterium | reverse complement strand
CGCTAATGCGATACCTAGAGGCTGCACAATCCCCCGCCAACATTCGAGAGATCGCTAAGGCGCTCGACATAGTAGGGAAGCCGGAGCTAACCAGTTTGCGTCGACGCTTACAGGCGATGACTCGTGACGGTCAGGTGCTCCATACGCGCGATGATCGATATGGTATAGCCAAAAGAATGGAACTAATCGTCGGCCGCGTGCTGGGCCATCCAGACGGTTTCGCGTTTGTTCGCCCAGAAGAGGGTAATGGAGATATATTTCTGTCCCACACTGACGCCCGAAATGTTTTGCATGGGGATCGGGTACTTGTCCGTGTTGCAGGTCTGGATAACCGTGATCGTCCGTTTGGCAGTGTCGTCGAAGTTTTGGAGCGTGCGAACTCGGAGGTTGTTGGTCGGTACTACCGAGAGAAGGGGGTCGGCTTTGTTACGCCAGATAATCCCCGCATCAATCAGGACATTTTGATCCCTAAAGTTGGCAAAAAAGCAAAAAGCGGTCAATTTGTTGTTGCTCAGATTACTCAGCAACCGGACGGCAGGCGACAACCACCGATAGGCGAAATCGTAGACGTGCTCGGCGATCATATGGCGCCCGGTATGGAGATCGACGTCGCTATCCGCACTTACAATCTTCCAGTCGAGTGGCCGCAATCCGTTACCGAGGAAGTTGCTGAATTTCCCGTAGAAGTAAACGCTGAGTTGCTTGAGCACAGAGTGGACCTGAGGGACAAGGGGTTTGTTACTATCGACGGGGAAAATGCGCGTGACTTGGATGACGCGGTGTTTTGTAAGAAATCCGCATCCGGGTTTAATTTGTACGTTGCTATTGCTGACGTGGCGCATTATGTAACTGAGGATAGCGAGCTTGATATGGAGGCGCGTTCACGCGGCACTTCTGTGTACTTCCCCAATAACGTAATACCGATGCTTCCGGAGAAAGTATCCAACGGTATATGCTCTCTGAACCCAGGTGAAGATCGACTAGTAGTGGTGTGTGAAATGCGCTTCGATAATCATGGAAGGATGAAAAAATACCGATTCTACAACGCAGTTATAAGGTCACATGCACGTCTAACATATGAAGACGCCGCGGCCTTGATCAGCTCAAACAAAAAAACTAAAAAGGCTAGTCCAGAGCTTAATGTGCTCTCGCTCTACGCTCTATACCAGTTACTTAAGGCCTGCCGAGAAGAACGAGGTGCTCTTGACTTTGACACAAGAGAGCCTCATTTCATTTTTGACAAACAACGCAAGATCGAGCGAATTGAATCGCGACAACGCAACGACGCGCATCGGATGATCGAAGAGTCGATGATCTCTGCGAACGTGGCTGCTGCCACGGAGTTGATTAAAAATCAATGTATTGCACTGTTTAGAAATCACGATAGGCCGGATCCAGAGAAGATCGAATCGTTACGTGAGTTCTTAGCAGGAATTGGCTTGCAACTTGGCGGTGGGAATGAGCCTTCGGCGCTAGATTTTGCACATGTTTTAGTCCGCGCTACAGAGCGTTCAGATCAACATTTAATCGAAACGATACTACTTCGCGGTCAGAAGCTTGCACAATATGATCCCGAAAATGGTGGACATTTCGGCCTCGCGCTTGAGGCGTACGCGCACTTCACCTCACCAATCCGACGCTATCCTGATTTACTGGTGCATCGTGCGATCAAAGCGCGCATCGCACGACGGAAACAATCACCCGACTGCGCCGCAGTAGTGATGGCCTTGGGCCAGCATTGCTCGATGACTGAACGCCGTGCGGAGGAAGCGACCCGAGATGTGATTGCGTGGCTGAAGTGCGAATACATGGAGGATAAAGTGGGTGAAAGGTTTAGTGGTGTAGTGAGTGGGGTGACTTCTTTTGGTGTTTTTATTCAGCTCAACAGTATTTTTGTTGAAGGCTTACTTCATGTGACAAGTTTGCCACAGGATTATTACGAATTTGATCCTACGCATCATTGTCTGCGGGGACGAGCGAGTGGAAATCAGTTTAGCATTGGTCAGGCAATAGAGATCGTGGTTGCTCGGGTTAGTCTAGATGATCGGAAGATAGATTTTTCCCTAAGCAAAAAACCGTCACGTCGTAAGCGACGCAAGCAAATATGACGAGGCGGCAAATTTTGGCGTGGGGATTACATTCTGTGCGGGCGACAATAACCCACGCCGTAGAAGACATATTAGAACTTTGGTTAAAAGATGGCCGGTTGCTCGACGACCTCGCGACAATAGAGTCTCTGGCTGCGCAGGCGGGGGTAGCGATTCAGCGCGTGCCCTGGAAAACTCTCGAACGTTTGACTGAGGGAGCCGTGCATCAAGGGGTGGTAATACGACGACGTCTCCCGGCCCAAATGGATTTTGAGGACTATGTCTGTAGCGTGGTAAATGCTGAGTGTCGCCCGTTACTCTTGATTCTTGATGAAATTCAGGATCCGCAGAATTTCGGGGCGTGCCTTAGGGTAGCCGATGGAGCGGGAGCAGATGCGGTGCTCGTTGGGCGAAAAAATAATGCAGCGATAACTGGAACTGTCGCGAAGGCAGCGAGTGGAGCCCTGGATAGCGTTCCAATTATTGCAGTTTCGAATTTGGCTCGAGCGCTTGACCAATTACGTATTGCAGGTCTGTGGTTGGTTGGTGCAGTGCATGACGCACCTACGACCGTGTTTGATTGTGATTTTAGAATACCGCTGGGAGTCATTGTCGGCAGTGAAAGAAAGGGGTTACGGAAGTTGACTCGCTCCAAATGCGATCACTTGGTAAGCATTCCTATGTCCGGTCGTATTCCAAGTTTAAATGTTGCAACCGCCACCGCGGTTATGCTGTTCGAGGCTCGCCGACAATCGCGCAATTCAAGGAATTAGAATCAAGTGCAATCTCTCCAACGAACGTCACTCTTTTTGCAATGCAACGTTTGTTTGCCTAGAATACGCGGCCTGACCGACGGTCTGTAGGTATTCTTCGGTTAGCGAAGCCTATTAACTCCTTGCTTCACCGCGACTGGTGGGAAGCTTAATCCATAAGGGGAATTCTAGTGAGGCACTATGAAATTGTGTTTCTGGTTCATCCGGACCAGAGTGAGCAGGT
>DPMX01000128.1:0-294 GCA_003540955.1 Gammaproteobacteria bacterium | reverse complement strand
TCATCCGGACCAGAGTGAGCAGGTCAATGCGATGATTGGGCGATACCGCTCAATCATCGAATCCGACGGTGGAGCAGTTCATCGTCTCGAAGACTGGGGTCGACGGCAGTTGGCCTATCCAATCAATAAGGTCCACAAGGCGCATTACGTGCTTATGAATATCGAGTGTGGGGCTTCCGCATTGAACGAGCTGACTAGCGCTTTTCGGTTCAATGATGCAGTGATCCGGAATCTAGTCATGAAGCGTAACCAAGTCGAGCTAGAGCCATCGCCTATGGCAAAGGCTAAGGAGGA
>DPMX01000088.1:2904-8177 GCA_003540955.1 Gammaproteobacteria bacterium | reverse complement strand
CACCGGTGTGAGAACATTATAGCTATCAGATATAACAAAGCCGCATTAGTGTATTGCAGCACCAATAGACGCCGTCACTAAACCTCACACTAATCCCTTTTTTAATCGATTGCACTAGGGAGAAAATCTACGTCCCTTTGGATACCCTCAACGAATCGATTGTTAGCTAGCGGAGTTTCTCCCTTTTGCTATGGATTACATCCGTCAGACAAAGCGCCTTGACCGACGCCGCAAGTGACAATTTACGCTTAATCGACGTAAAGAATCTGGCAAAACCTAAAACACCTATCGCGGTTGCTTAAAACGCGGCAGCGGGATTCTTGTTTATCATATTCTAAGCTACCAACATTGGCCTACTTGGAGCACCATAGAGTCACATTATGGAACAACAATGAATACATTTTCCATGTCGATGTCCGGAATTTTCAAAGTGATATTTAACTCCAAAGGCCGCGTGCTTCAGGTGACCGTTCTTGGAATGGCGTTGAACGGTTGCACGGCACTTAGCTACTACCATCAAGCGATAAGCGGTCACATAGAACTTATCCAGCGGCGAGTCCCCATAAAGCAACTAATCGCAGCGCCGGATACATCCATGGAACTCAAACGCAAACTCAAACTTGTCGCTGCAGCTCGAGACTTTGCGACTCTGGAATTAAAACTACCTGACAACGATAGCTATCGGAGCTACTCGGACCTTGGAAAATCCTATGTGGTGTGGAATGTGTTCGCGGCACCTGAGCTTTCGATTGACCCGATCACCTCGTGTTTCCTATTCGTAGGGTGTTTAAGTTACCGCGGATATTTCGACGAAGCTCAGGCGCGTCGCTTTGCCGCATCTCTTTCCGCAGCCGGGAACGATGTTTTTGTAGCTGGGGTCGCCGCCTATTCAACCCTCGGTTGGTTCGATGACCCCGTTTTAAATACGATGCTAGTATGGGACGACGTTCGCATCGTTGAAGTTATTTTCCACGAACTAGCGCATCAGCTTCTCTACGTGGATGGTGATACGGTTTTTAATGAAAGTTTCGCCAGTGCAGTCGCGCAAATTGGCATCCAGCGATGGCTAAACGCCAACGATCAATCCACTGTCGAACAACATAGCGAAATGGAACGCCAACAACAATTTTACGACCTCCTTTTGAAGTATCGGAAAAAGTTAGGACAGCTCTATGTCGGAGCTGAGGCCAATGACATCAAACGTGCTAAAAAGATCCAAATGTTCAGCGAATTATCTTTAGCTTACCAGACCCTCAAAAAAAACTGGGGGGGGTACGACGGCTATGATAATTGGATGGGTGAAGATTTGAATAACGCCAAACTTACCTCCATTTCGACTTACCATAATTACGTGCCCGCCCTACGACTTGTACTGGATCGCGTTAATAACGATTTAAATCGCTTCTACGCGATTGCGAAAATTCTTAAGTCGTGGTCTAACGAGGACCGTGAAAACTGCCTAAGCGCACCGAATGGTAAACTCGAATGTCTTGACGGAATAATCAATCGACACTAAAACAATAGGAAGCTCACATAACATTTTTCGCACGAGATAACGTTAAATTTTTTACTAGTAGATTGGAAACGTACTGCCTGAAATAAACGTGCCGATCTCGACTAATAGCGGTAAGTAACGACGCTACTGAGACTCTAGCGACAACGTACGTCCAACAATATGTCCGGAATAAATCCAACATCATATAGACAGTGCACCTCGCGACGGCAAGTTAAAACGTAACCGATTAAAGTTGCACTGCCGGAATAACCTCAGAAATAAAACGCTCTAGCGACTCGCGACTATCCCTAGGATTCATTGAACCCCATGCGAAAGACCCCACGAAATAATTAATTCCGCTCGCGACGATCAATTGCTGGATTTTCTCACACACCGTATCTACGGAGCCAATCAAAATCGTTTCTCCAGCAAGGGATTTCTCCCAATTAAAGAAATCGTCGTAGGCGTGATCCCCACGCCGATGCCATAGCTGGGTGATTGATTGATACCAATCCGAATACGCGAGCCTCGCGATGTCCATCGCGGCGTCATCGCTTTTCCCGATAAAAATCTGACGCATGACCCCGAGTTTAGGCGTAAAATCGGGTTCGCTAGCTCGCTCCGTTTTAGGTCGTGCCGCAACTTCACGATAAAGGGACATCAATTGGGTAACCAAAGCGGGAGGCCCGAGACTCATAAAGTTAAACCCATTCTCGGCCGCAAATGTGGCACCCGCTTCACTAAACGAGGGATACCAAAGCGGCGGATAAGGGCGTTGCAAGGGCTTGATTTCCATAGGTACGTCGCGGAACTGATAATGCTTCCCAGCGTGATCGAGCACTGGTTCGCACATGGCAGTTCGATAAATTTCCAGTGTCTCTTCAAAAAGCTCTCGTGTTATCTCGGAATCAACGTCATATGAGTTTATTTCGTAGGGCGAAACACCACGGCTAATTCCCACCTCTACCCGGCCGCCGGATAGATGATCAAGCATACACACTTCCTCCACCAAACGGAGTGGATGATGAAGAGGAAGCAAAAACGCCATTGGACTGAATCGAATCTGGGAAGTGCGCGCGGCCAAACCTGCAAAGAAGACAGAGGGGGATGGCGCCATCCCAAGTGGCGTCGCGTGATGTTCAGCGAGATGGTAGCCGTAGAATCCGGCTTGATCGGCGCGCTTCGCAAGTTCTAGCCGTGACTCATATAATTCGGCCGTGGTTCCAGACCCTCGATCGAGCCAGTCGAACATCCCAAAATCTAGCTGTAACGCCATTTATCGCCACCTACATCAGTTAACTTGGGTGCGCCGCAATGGTCTGTCGAGCTCGACGGCAGAATTGCGATGACATTTTAGAATACTGCGAGACATATCGCGAGGATACTGCCATTTCCCTGCTACGGTGGGATTTCGCCGATGCCAATAGCACGATGCATTTTCATCCCTAGACCTTCGCCGAAGCCCAATTGCATTAGGGCGCGAATTGAATTCCAACCTAGGACTTTCTAGGATGGTCCAATCAACTCTCAAAACGGGTCCCAAATAACTAGAATGCAGAGCCAACATACAATATTGTTGTATTCCAATCGGCCAAAACCTACAAAAATATAGTCAGGGAGATCAAAAATGCTCAAAGTAACGGCCAACAAACCACTCGCCACCGCAATGGTCGGCTCATTCCCCAAGCCGTCCTGGTTTACGGAAAACCTTCATGGACGTCCATTTACAGTCGCAATGGGTGATTCACAATATCGCGAACAGTACCTCGATTCTGTAGCCTGTTACATCAGTGAACAAGAGAGGGCAGGTCTCGATATCATCGTTGACGGCGACACTCGGTTCGATCTCGAAGTCGGTGGCCGCTCATGGTTTTTCTATACGATTGAGCGTTTGAACGGGATCACTGGTTTCCGCGATTCATCCCATTTCCTGGATTATGGAGGTATGCAACCGGGGCATATTTTGTACGAAGTACAAGAATCTTGGACCCCACCGGTGGTAACGGACAAGATCACACGTGGATCGCTAGATTTTGTTGAAGTCTGGAAAACCGCACAAAAAATGACCGACCGACCAGTCAAATTCGGCTCAATTTGTGCGACCTGTATTCCAATGATGTTATGGAATGAACATTACCCCAACGACCATGCAATGATCATGGACATTGCAATCGCTCTAAACGAAGAATACCGAGGACTGTCGGATGCCGGCTGCCCAATCATCCAGATCGAAGAACCCGTGCATCACTTCAATTGCAACACGGAACCACCTTGTTCTGACAAAGATCTACAATTTTACACTGAGGCATTCAACCGGCAGGTAGCCGGCGTCCAAAGTGAAGTGTGGGCACACACCTGCTGGGGCAATCCGAACCAACAAAGTTTCTATTGGGAACGGCCAAGCTATGAAAGGCCGTTAGAGTATTTCCTCGAGATGAATTGTGACGTTCTGATGATGGAGTGCGGAAGCAATCAGGCGCGGGACGTTAAGCTACTTGCAAAACACAAAACTGATAAGAAGATCGGAATTGGCGTAGTTGACCACACGCGCACTACAGTTGAAAGCCCTGAGATGGTAGCTAATACAATCCGGCGTGCGCTCGAGTACGTCCCAGCGGAGCGGCTCATTATCACTGCAGACTGTGGTTTTGGTCGCGAAGGCCTATCTCGTCGTATCGCGCACTTTAAATGTGTATCGTTGGTGCTCGGAACAAATATTGTGCGACGTGAGTTAGGCCTCGAAGAAGCTCACTGCCGTGTCGCCGATCCGACTTACGCCTTTCACCAGAGCTAAAAATCGCTGTACCTTCTCGCGGCGGAACCACTCGATGTTATAGGGTCACTTGTTGTGATTAAGTTCAATAATCAAGCGTGAGACAAATGGTAGTTTTTTATCATTACAACCATTTGGTCTTTTAGCGAAAGTTTTTCTTTTTTCAGTTTCTCGAGGGCTAGTGGATCCATGCTAATCACCCCCCCATTTGCATCCTTAACCCGCGATTTTAAAACAATGTGTTTGTCATACAGACGGCGGAAAGTATCGCTCTCTGACAGAAGCAGATCGACGGTATCCTGGTCTTTTTCGAACATAGGTTTCTCCCTTCATACCAACCAATATTGCATTGCTTCACGAGGAGACAGTAGGGCATGGGAGGCCACTGGGCAAGTATTCCTTGGAGCTTTTTCGCGGCTTTCTGGTAACTGTTTGGAATACCAATAGATTATTCTAAAGATCTTTGATCTATCAAGGATTTAAATCTATTAAGCTAATCCATATAAAATTTTTCTAGGATTCTCCAAGAATGGCTGAGCGCATACTGTTCATTACCGGCAAGCTTGCAGAGAAAAGCTTGCGCCGAACGCTGGCAGGGATGTCGACGCCACCGTTCGAGTACGAAGTACGAGTCCTTGGCGTAACTGTCGCGGCGCTACTGACGGGGGATCTCATACAAAGACGACTAGACAGCATTGAAACCTTTGATCGGATCTTGATTCCCGGTCGCTGTCGCGGCGATCTCGCGAGCCTAAGCGCGCATTTCGGTATCCCCGTAGAACGTGGCCCAGAAGAGCTTAAAGATCTGCCTGGTTTTTTCGGAGTCAACGGCAAAATACACAACCTCGATAATCACGACATGTTAATTTTCGCCGAATTAGTAGACGCGCCGCATTGCTCCGTTAATACCATCGTCGACCGTGCGCTCGAGTATCAAGAAGATGGGGCAGACGTTATCGATATCGGATGTCTACCAGACATCCCGTTCCCGCATCTCGAAGAAAC
>DPMX01000088.1:0-2617 GCA_003540955.1 Gammaproteobacteria bacterium | reverse complement strand
CCGTTCCCGCATCTCGAAGAAACCGTTCTAGCGCTCAAAACGGCCGGCTTAAGAGTAAGTGTAGATTCTATGCTTGAAGATGAGCTACTACGGGGCGGGAAATCAGGAGCTGATTACCTCTTTAGTCTCAGTTCGAGCACACTTTGGATCAGCGACGAAGTCGAGTCCACTCCAATCTTGATTGGCGACGACCCAAATAACGTACACTCTTTATTTCAGACGATTGAAACATTCGCAAACCGTGGACGGCCATTTTTTGCCGACGCTATCCTCGATCCGATCCATTACGGATTAACAGATTCAATCGTTCGCTATCACGAACTTCGTCAAAAGTTCCCCGACGTCGAAATTATGATGGGGATCGGAAATCTAACCGAGTTAACGCACGCAGATACGCTCGGAGCGAATACCCTACTGCTTGGTCTCGCGTCAGAACTCAAAGTGACCGGTTTGCTAACAACCGAGGTGAGCAAACACTGTCGAACAGTAATTAAGGAACTAAATCACGCACGACGAATAATGTATGCGGCGCGAGAAGATGCAAGCCCACCGCGCCATATTGACGAAGGACTAATGGCTTTACATGAGCGGCACCCCTGCCCCTATGACAACAGCGAAATCGAAGACTTTGCCAAGGAAATAAAAGATCTCAATTTTCGTATTCAAGTGTCGGCCGAGGGAATCAATATTTATAATCGAGAAGGGCATCACTTAGCCACCGATCCCTACGAACTTTTTGAGTATCTCGATGTCGCGAATGATGGTGGACACGCGTTCTACCTCGGGCTAGAACTGGCGCGAGCGCAGATCGCCTGGCAACTTGGCAAGCGCTACGAGCAAGATGAAGAACTGAGATGGGGAGCAATATATAGGCCCGCGGAAGATGACAAGACGCATTTTTCACGCGAAAAATCGACTCTCAAGGCGCGTAGAGCCAGGCGCACGCAAACATAGTCTATAGACCCCTCAAGCCCCAGCCAGGAAACCATCACACAGACCTAGGGTCGCGCCGAATTAGCGCTTGCGGTGCATCCCAGAGCAGTTGAAATCCACACCAAGTTAGACCAGTACGAACCATAAAACGCTAGATGTGCATTCAACGGAAATAAAGCTACGATAGCAATCATAAAATAGACAGACGCTCGGGGATTAGCTAGGCGAACGCGCCACATTTCACGACCGAGGATAACGATCAAAAAGAAATAACCGATAAGTCCGATAACTCCCGTCTCAATCAATATTTCAAGTGACATAAGATGCGGATGTGTCTGGCCACTATTTCCATGATTGATCCAATAATCGTCAGGGCTGGCGAATTCTGAATAGGCCGTCCGAAATCCGCGCGGTCCTATTCCGTTTAACCAATGGTCATGCACCATGGAAAGTCCAGTACGCCATAAGCTCAAGCGTCTAGACGTTGCAACATCTACCCGTTCAAAATCCGCTGAGAACAGCTCCAAGGTGTCAGTTACCTGGGTCTGAAAATTTGGCACGGATGATGTTGCAACTATAAGGGCCAAAGCGGCGATAAAACTGTACACAATGGCGAGACGAAGATTTAACTGACGTGGCCGGGCAAAACACAAAGCGTAGAAACCGATTGAGGCAAGCACCATGACCCATGCAGTACGTTTTAACGAGAGCAATACGGCTATCAGCAGAGGGAGTAATAACAACCACGCCCAGACAGAACGTGCGGCGAAACGCTGAACCGCATTGATATACAGCGGCGTGAACACCGCTAGAATAAGGCCAAATCTCTGCTTGGGGTAAAATGCGCCCTGAAGTACTGACCCATCATATGGGTAGCCGAATAAATTTTGTCCGAAAACCAATTGGATCATTCCGTCGAGACACCAAAAAACGAGGATTATTGCAAGACCAGACCAAACGATGCGTCGAAGAAATTCGTCACGTAACATGTAAATTATATATAACCCGGCTGGTAAAAAATGAAGATAAAGAAATGTCGTTTTCAACGCGCGTGGTAGGTTCACCGAATCCGGCAGCGCCAAAAGCATTGGGATCCAAACACAAGCAAATGCACCAATCAGCAAGCGGGCGTTACTTGACCGGACAACGCCCTCATAATCACACCGCACCTTATAGAGGCCCAGCAAACACATTATGCCAACCGGATAATGAGTTAAATTTTCAGTCGCGAGTCCAGCAATCGAAAGCAGAATCAACACGGCAGGTAGGGAACGTGCAGTAAGCATTTAATATAATACGGGTCTTGTGGAACCTTTTAACTAATCGAACTCATACGAATGTTATTTTGACACAACAAACGGCAACTGCATCAGAACTACGAAATCCATACGAGAATTAGACCTAATCATTAATGAACAAGTTAACAAATCGATTACGTATCTGGCGAACCAATATCGGGCGCGAAAGCTCAAAACTCGTGCGCAAAGCCCTAGCACCCCCGGGTGTCCGAGAATTACCACCGAAATATCCACAGGACTTTTCGCCATTCACCCGCAATCTTTGGAACAAAGTTTCTCCGTATACTATGACTTCCCAGTCCCGAATCGCCAATCTCGAGCGCGCTGTGCGATATATTATTGCAAACAATATTAGTGGCGATTTTGTGGAATGCGGTGTGGGCGCA
>DPMX01000333.1:5426-11915 GCA_003540955.1 Gammaproteobacteria bacterium | reverse complement strand
CGTCGCTTTCGCCAGGTCGCTTGTGTTTCGCTTCGATCTCGCCGACAAGCGCATTAGACCAGATCAGGATTTGTTTCCAGTCATCTGGTGCGAGACCCATGATTTCGCCGACTGCCGCAAGCGGGAGTTTGCATGCAAGGCCAGAGACAAAATCACAGGTGCGATTGTTGCTTGTAGCGATAGCTAACTTCTGCATGAAGGTGTTGGTAAATGCATCCGCAAGTGCTGCAAAGTGCGCGCGCATGTTACGCATACCTGCCTGCGTAAATGCCCAGCTAGAGCGTTTACGCAGGGCGCGATGAGTTGGGTTATCTGTGAACACCATGTCCGGTGGTTCGTCAGGATCCCAATCGTGTTCTTGGCCAAAGGAGTCAACGCCTGCACGTAGTAATTCTGGCACGCCTTTTAGCGTTAGGCGCAGACGTGGACCGCCGTTGATAAATATCTTCGGATTGTCTGACACCGTTTTGATATCCGCATATCGGGTAATTGCCCAAAATGGTTCAACATCGTCTCGTTCGTACCAATGCACGGGTGCGTCACGCCGCAATAGATCCCACTCGGCCCAAGGAGTACCGTTCTCCGCATAATGTTTCGGGTGATGAATGTTTAGGTTGTCTAGAGAAAGGGTCAAGCTACGGTTCCAGGGCAAAATCAATCGGAACAAGCAATCGCGACGTCACGAAATCGATTAATCGCTGTTACCCCATCAAAGGAATGGGGGAAGATTAGAGGTAACTCTTCCGTCGCGATTTTGATGTTTGAAAAGTGAAGTTCGTCTGCGGCGTGCAGGGTCTTTCGCAACGCCGCTAACTCCGAGTCGTTGTGGACAGTACTGGTATTGGCAAAGCCACAACCCTTAGCGATTAATTCCAGGTTGGTAGGCCCTGCTGTCGCTGAGGGTTGGCCGCCTGTTTCAGAGTAGGATTCGTTGTCGAGCACCAAAAGGCACAGATTTTTTGGTGCGACATTTGCGATCGTCGCAAGGATCCCAAGGGACATTAGGATCTCACCATCGCCTGTGATTAGCACTACTTGTTTAGTAGGCTGTGCGATTGCGAGGCCAAGCGCAAATGGTGCTGCTTGGCCCATCACGCCATTGAAACAAAAGTTTCTTCTATCGTCGCCAGTAGCGCTCAGGTCCCATGTGCTTGAACCGAGTCCTGACACGGCAAACAAATTCTGAGATCGACCAGCAAGCAGAAATTCAACGGTTGGTCGCCGCTTAAGCATGTTTCTGCCCTTGTTTGAATTGCTTGGCGCCGATTAGCCTTTGGGAAACCAATACTGCGGCGGATTGGCGCGTGTTGTATGCGAGATCGGCTGCCGCGTCCACGGTAACGCCTATTTCTTCTTTTGTGTCAGCCCGGAAGACACGCACGTTCATTGCCTCCAAGATTTTTGGTGTACCTTGTCCCATCGGAACTTGCCATGGTATGAACTCACCCCATTCACCACGCATGGTTACTATCGTAAGAAAAGGTATACGACAAACGTTTGGGAGCGCGAGCGCATTTATAGCGTTACCAACACCACTTGACTGCATCAGCAGTACGCCCTTGCTTCCGCCGGCCCATGCACCGGATAACAACCCAACCCCGTCTTGCTCGGCGGTTAGAGTAACTGTGTGCATATTATCGTACGCTTCGCACAGCTGAATTAACGGCCCATGCCCCGCATCAGGGACGTGGGCCACAATTGATATTTTGTGTTTGATGAGAATTTCGAAAATGTCTTGGTGCCAATCCACAATTGTCTCCAAGGCCACTAACAGTGATGTTGAGGCAGTTTTATATCGAGAAAGATTCTTTTGTTAACGTATAATTTGCTTTCGATCTAGGATCTCCGGCGCGCAAAACGCGGTGACCGGCACGACCCTGCCCTCAAAGCGTTCGATCTCCACCAAACAGGAATGTGCGATTGGTCCTTGAGCAAGACGCGAAGTACCCTTGTCCATGGTCAAAACGTTAGGGTTTCCATGTTTACACAGGCCATTTGCTCCTTTAATCACTTCAGGATCAAACCAGGCACCGGTGCTTAATTGAGCCACACCGGGACGAATGTCGTCGTCAAGGATCGCGCTACATAAACAAGCCCCGCGGTCATTGAATACACGTACAAGATTCCCGGACTCGATCCCTCGGGCTTTCGCATCATACGGATTTAGCATGATTGGCTCTCGACCGTTAATCTTCGAACTGCGACTATGACTTCCGTGATCCAATTGTGAATGCAATTTCGTAGACGGTTGGTTAGAAATGAGGTGTAGTTGCCCTGCCACATCAGTGGAGCCCAACCATTCAATTGGTTCTAACCACGTGGCGTGCGGTGGACAGTCGTCATAGTCGAACTTCGCAATTGTCTCCGAGTAGATCTCGATTCTCCCGCTTGGAGTTCGTAACGGATTTGCTTGCGGGTCATTACGAAATTCGCTCAACATTATTTTCGGTTGAGCGGGCGACATGATCTCCAGCCACCCATCGCGTTTCAGTTCTTGTAATGACGGCATTTCAATACGCTTTGCGGCGGCATTATCGCGCGTGCGGTCATAGATCCAGGCTAACCATTCGTGTTCGTCTCGGCCTTCGCTAAACTTTTCCTCAACGCCCATTCGTCTCCCGATTCCACGGAAGATGTCGAAATCGTTGCGGCTGTCACCATACGGTTTGATCGCTTGCTCCATATAGACCACGAATGGGTCGCGCGGCGTTTGTGCGATATCTGTGCGTTCTAGGGTCGTAGTACACGGTAGTATGATATCGGCATGTTTGGCATGTGCATTCCAGCACCATTCATGCGCGATTATGGTTTCTGGTTTCCTCCACGCTCGGCACATCCGATTAAGGTCCTGATGATGGTGGAACGGATTGCCACCAGCCCAGTAGATAAGGCGAATATCAGGGTAGTTATAGCGTTTGCCGTTGTAATCGAATGGAGCACCAGGGTTGAGTAACATGTCGCTTATCCGGGCAACAGGGATAAAACACTTTACCGGATTTTGACCTTGCGGTAGCGCTGTTGCCGGCAATGACGTGTGATGGTATCCGACGCTGTTGACGGCGCTGTAACCAAATCCAATGCCCCTCCCAGGTAACCCAATCTGGCCAAGCATGGCAGCAAGTGTGATCGCAGCCCAAAATGGTTGTTCGCCGTGATCTTGCCGTGAGAGCGACCAGCTTACTGAGAGCATAGTGCGTGAGCCTGCCATACGGCGAGCCAGATCCCGTATAGTTGCTGCAGGAATCTCGCTTATCGCGCTTGCCCATTCAGCGGACTTCTCAATACCGTCGGTACTACCCCGTAGATATGTTGCGAATTTATCGAAACCAACACAATAGCGATCAAGGAATGTTACATCGTGTAATTGTTCGCTTAATAGGGTGTGTGCGAGCCCTAGAATAATTGCCGTGTCCGTCGACGGGCGCAGCGGCAACCATTCGGCGCCAACTTCTTCCAGGACGTCTGCTCTCAGCGGTGAGATATTGACGAACTTAACACCTGCAGCGGCCGCCGACTGAACTCCGTCGCGTTGGCGATGTTTACCGATCCCACCTTGACCGATTTGTCCGTTCTTTATCGGTACCCCACCAAACGCGACAAAGAGTTCGCCGTCGTTCTTTATAGATTCCCAACTCGTTGCCGAGTACACGTAATCGCGATAGCTACCTAGGACATGTGGCACAATCACTTCTGCGGCGGCGAAGCTGTAGGTATTAACTGACTTTGTATAACCACCGATGCAATTCAGGAAGCGATGGGTTTGACTTTGTGCGTGATGAAAACGCCCAGCACTTGCCCAGCCATAGCATCCCGCAAATATTGCCTCATTGCCGAACTCAAGACGCACACGATTGAGTTCATCAGCCACGAGCTGTTCAGCTTCCGCCCAAGGCACTTCGACAAACGCTTCACTGCCACGTTTGTCCGTCGCAGTCCCGGGTCCACTTTCAAGCCAGCTCTTGCGCACCATTGGAGCTCTTATCCGCGTTGGACCGTCCAAAACATCAAGGATCCCCCCGCCAATTGGCGATGGGTCAGAATCTTGTTCGAAGGCATGTAGGGCTACGACCTTGCCGTTTTGAGATTCAACGCGGAAGGTCCCCCAGTGGGCACTTGTAAGGGGCAATTCGTTAATGTTTTTCATGTCCGTTTACCCGCGTTCAAACAACTTTCTGAGGGGCGTTTCAGTATATATCGCAAGGCGGTCAGCGTTGTTTAATGTATGTTCTTCCAGAATAAAATTAGTATACTGTACAATATCCTTGAGACGCTTTTGTAACTTTAGCCGATATGCAATTTTCACTATCTCCAGAGCAGATTTCGCTGCAAGAACACTGCCGGGAACTAGCCCGGGGGTTCGCGGAAAATGCGGCAGAGCATGACCGCGACGCCTCTCCTCCCGTGGAGAATTACCAAGAAATACGTGCCGCTGGCCTATTCGGCTTGTTGATACCGAAAGAACTTGGAGGCATGGGTGTTGGTTTACTTGGACATACCTTAGCGATGGAAGAACTCGCGCAAGGTTGTGCCGCGACCGCTATGAGCTTCAACATGCATTGTGTAGCTGCCTATACCTTGACTGGGACTGGCGCGTTTAGTGATGCGGTTGCTCAGCGGGTGGCCACGCATATGCTCACCGAGCAGAAATTGATGTCGAACCTTATTTCGGAAGCAGGCACCACGAATTTGCTCTACTCTACCCGTGCTAGTTCAACCAAGGCAAAACGGGTCGAAGGTGGTTATTTGTTGAATGGACGCAAGACATTTGCATCGATGATAGGGTCGTCGGATAGTGCTTTAATTTGCGTACATCCGGAGCATATCGATAATCCGGAATCGGTCATTATGGTGGTAGTACCAACCGACTCGCCGGGACTTCGAATTGAACACGTCTGGGATACGCTAGGCATGCGTGGCACTTGCAGTGACAACGTCGTGCTCGAGAATTGCTTTGTTCCGGCCGATTGGGCCTTCGATGAGTTGGTAGTTCCGAGCATCGGTGATTTCCTCGCTACTCATGAGTCCTTGATCAACTTACCCTATACAGCGGTCTATCTTGGACTTGGTTTGGGGGCTGTCGAAGCGATTAAAAACGTCGTGAAGGGACGCCGACCGAAAGGATACGACCAGCCGCTTTCTTATCATCCTGATATTCGACGCCGAATCGGTATCATGACCGCGAATATGGAAAGTGCCCGCTGGTTGTTGCGCTATGCAGCGTGGCTTGCCGATGACGAAGGGCAGACCGAGGCAGTACAAACGGCACTTTTTCGTGCGAAATATATTGTCGGCGAAGCCGTCACAGCGGCAACTCGATCTGCACTAGAGATGAGTGGTGCCCACGGTTTGTTCAAGGGGTCGGTGATAGAGCGTATGTTTCGAGACGGGGCCACTGCAACTATGATGCAACCAAGTAGCGATGTCTGCCTCGGCCAGATCAGTTTAGTTGAGTTGGGACTTGATCGGGAGCAAGTTCAGTCTCCATTACTGCGCGAAAAATAAATCGTTCCCGTCTAGATCTTGCTTCCCACCTTCAAGCCCTCTAATACCGCTTCTTCAGCTGTTCGAGGTGACAGCGCGTCGCCGATGACATGTACCTCCGTGCGAGAGTCTTCGAGACTGTTGAAGAGATCCATTTCGCTGTCGTGGCCATATGCGAGCACTAAGGTATCGCATTCAAAATCCATCATATGTCCGCCACTTGCATGGACGAAATAGGCAGTACCTTCGTCGGCACCGGCGAGACGTGCGTAATGCGTGAATTGAACCCCGAGTTGATCTATTTCTGCGATCATCGGGTCGCGCGTATAAAACTGCATATTAAAGCCGGCACAATTCGCGACCGTCGCCAGACGTACTTGATGTCCGGCTTTTATTAGTTTTCTAGCGAGTCCAATGCCGACCCAATCACCACGCCAATCAGCAACAACAATCCGGGATCCGCATTCGGCTTCATCGTTAATGACTTCCCAGGCGGTAACGACATTTGCGCTGTCGGTGATTTCGATATCCGGGATATGTGGTGTCGCGCCGGAAGCGATGACTATGACATCAGCCTCACTCGCACGAAGAGCATCAGTGGTTATTTCCGAACCGAGTTTTATGTCGACTCCCGCGGTACGTGCTTCGTGCTCGAGGTTAGTAATAATACCGCCAAACTCGCTGCGCTCGGGTAATAGTTGCGCGAGCAGCACTTGACCGCCGAGGCGTTTGCTCTTTTCGTACAAAGTGACTTGATGTCCGCGTTCCGCTGCAACAGCTGCCGCTTTTAGTCCTGCCGGGCCACCACCAACCACTAATACTTCACGTGAGCTGTCGACAGTAACGCGGTTACCGTACTCTAGTTCGCGTCCAGACTCTGGAAACTGAATACATGATATTGGTGCGCCCAAGGCGTAGTGTCCGATGCAGGCTTGGTTGCACGCGATACACACTCGGATATCATCCGCCCGCTGGCTAAACGTCTTGTTCGCCATTTGTGGATCGCAA
>DPMX01000333.1:0-5115 GCA_003540955.1 Gammaproteobacteria bacterium | reverse complement strand
TTGTGGATCGCAAATTTGCGCGCGTGTCATACCGACCATATCAACTTGTCCGGCCGCCAACGCGCGATCGGCATCTTGCGGTCTATTAAAGCGTCCAGTTGCAAGAATTATACGGCTGGTCGAGCGTTTTACTTCTGCCGCGTAAGGAGCGACATAGGCTGGATCAATCGACATCGGCGGCACGATATGCACAGCGCCTTCGGTAGTTGACGACGACCCTAAAGTGATATTGAAGTAATCAAAGCGGCCCGCAGCATCTAGCGCAGTCAGAACCTCAGATACCTCGTCTTGCGAGAATCCGCTAGTTTGGAGATCGTCAGCTGAGATGCGTAACCCAACGATCGCCGCATCATCTACTTTGCTGCGAATGCGGTCATGGATCTCGTTTAAAAAGCGCAGACGATTCTCAAAAGTACCCCCGTATTCGTCGGTGCGGTGATTGACTCTTGGGTTGCAGAACTGGATCGGCAGATAGCCATGACTTGCGAGTATTTCAACGCCGTCAAGGCCGGCAGATATCATTCGTACCGCTGTATCGGCGAAACCTTGGATAACGTCTCTAATCATTGAGATCGGCATTGGCCTAGCGGTCACCAGATAACGTTCCTGATGGTGCGTTGACGGCGCCCATGCCGGTGGACAACTCCCATCCTCTGCGATCCCACCAACTTCCGCACCGGGGTGGAACAGTTGTGCGATCACCCCGCAGTCATGTGAGTGAAGCGCTTCGGCGAGTTGGCGATAACCCACAATCGACTCGTCTAGATATGCACAAGGTACATACTCGTTAAAGTAGGCCGATTCGTGAGCGGATGCGGCCTCAGTGATGATCAAACCAGCCCCGCCGCGAGCACGCGCTTCGTGGTATGCGACGAACCGGTCGCTGATGAAACCACCGCGAGCAAGCAGGGTCTGATGACCTGAGGAGAATATTCGATTACGGAACGTACGTCCGCGGATAGTGATTGGCGAGGCTAGGTGCTCAAACATTTCGATTTCGTGGGCATGATTGTCCTAACGGACACGCTGTACCGCTATCGAATTGACTTTAGATTCAAGATTTAGCCGGCGTGAAGACTGCGACTACCTCGTTTGGACCTTTCGTCACCTTGTAACCATAGGTTTCGCCCCGAGGTATATATATCGCTTTACCAGGACCGACGGTTTGAGTTTTTCCGGCGATTGTAAATTCAGCCTCGCCGCTCAAAATGTATACGGCTTCATCGTTGTCAGGGTACATTACTGCCGCGTCCTGGTAACCCTCATGAAGAGTGGAGACATTAAGCGACATCCCTTCAGAGCTATGTTCTTTCCGAATAACCCTGCGCGAGATTAAAGTTGGTTCTTCGTATAATTCGGCTTCGCTGATGTCTATTACTTTAATTCCACTCATACGCTACTTCCTTCTAGTTTAACTGTACCGGGTTAACTCACTTCGCTGATGACTTCATCCACGGTTTCGTGTATCGCGCCGATGATGGTATCTATTTCAGCTGGTTCGACAACGTAGGGCGGACACATGGCGATACCTGACACACCGGCCGCACGAGCGATGACACCTTTATCGAGGATTCCACGGAATAACCGCAGTGGTAACTTCAAATCTGGATCGAAAGTACTACGATCCTCGCGGTCTTTAACAATATCGATTGCACCGATCAAACCTAATCCACGTACTTCGCCGACATGTGGATGGTCCGCGAACTCCTCACGCAGACGTCGTTGCATATAGATCCCGGTTTCTGCTGCACGATCGAATAAGGATTCATTTTCCATGATATCCAGGTTGGCATGGGCTGCGGCAGTACTGATCGGGTGGCCACTATAAGTTTGGCCGTGACTAAACTGTAGTATCTCGGATCCGTGTGCTTCTATCACTGACCAGACCTTTTCAGAGATCAACGATGCAGAGAGTGGTGCATAGCCACTGGTTAATCCTTTCGCGATCGTTACTAGGTCAGGCTCAATGCCTAAAGCTTGACTACCCCACGGTTGTCCAAGACGACCAAATCCGCAGACTACCTCATCGGCGATAAATAAGATGTCATGTTTTTTTAAGACCGCTTGCATCGCCGGGTAGTAGCCTTCTGGCGGCACAATTACTCCGCCAGCAGCCATCACCGGCTCGGCGATGAAAGCCGCTACTGTCTCTGGCCCTTCACGTGCAATGGTCGCTTCGAGTTCGGCTACCATTTTGGCCACGAAATCGGATTCGCTCATACCAGGCTCCGCCTCCCGGTAGTAGTGGGGCATCGACAGATGATGGAATCCGTCTAGCGGTAGGTTCATGTTAGCGTGTACTATCGGCAACCCGGTCATGCTGGATGCGCCCAGTGTGATCCCGTGATAGGCTGAACGGCGGGACAAAATCTTTGTTTTTTCTGGTCTGCCGCGCAGATTGTTATATAGCCAGATCAATTTTATCTGTGTGTCGTTTGCATCCGATCCCGAACAACCAAAAAAGACTCGAGCGATGGGCCATGGCATCATTTCCTTCAGCCGATCGGCGAGGCGGATCGTTGGCTCCGTTGCCATCCCGAAAAAAGAATGGAAGAAGGCAAGTTCGTGCGCCTGTTCGGCGATAGCTTCCGCTATTTCGGTGCGACCATAACCGACGTCGCAACACCACAGCCCGGCCATAGCGTCCAAGAATTTTCGACCGTTTACGTCTTGCACGGTGGTACCAGAGGCACGCTTAATTACGAGTGCACCGTGTTTTTCAATATCGGAGAAATTAGTAAACGGGTGGAGGTGAGAGTCGAGATCTATTCCTTGGAGGTCTGTAAGCATTTTATCGTCTCCAGTTTGAGTCTAATTAAATTTCCGTTGTTCCAGAACGCGACTTTATTTTACTACTTAGAGCGCGATGGTCAGCAGCGAACTACCATCGGCTTGAACAGTAAGTTGGTCTTCAGGACTAACTACCACAGTGGTCGTAGGAAATTCTACGATCGCCGGGCCCGTAATCCTGTCGCCGGCCACCAATGCCTCTCCAGAATAAACGCCAGTATTTACTTCTGCATTAATCGAAGCCATGAAAGCCATACGATGCCCCGTTGGTTTCATCTCACCTCGAGCTTCCCCGTCAACCTTTCCTTCTGGCACCGGGCGGCTGCCCGTTACTGAGAGTCGCCAATGTATGCATTCTACAGGTTGATCTCGCATCGCATAGGTAAAGCGTCTTTCATGTTCAGCATGAAAGTCGGACTCAAGAAGTCGCAGAAAATCGTTGTCTATTTCGCCGTCCGGTAACGGCACAGTAAGATTATGGACCTGACCAGGATAACGGCCTTCGACATAGCGATTAATTTGGATCTCGCTTTGTTTAAAGCCATCAGATTCAATATGGGAGAGTCCTTCCTTTTCGAGGTCGTTCAAAACAGAAGTTATTTGCCGCGCAACATTTTCCCCATTCGAGTAACAGTGAGACAGGCGCACGGAGTCATGGCGTACTGGTGTGACCGCCATCCCAAAGGCACACAAGCCTCCGGCAGAACGGGGAATTAGAACCTCTCCGATACCTAGCATTTTGGCCAGTTCTGATGCATGTAATCCTCCTGCCCCCCCGCCCGCCACAAGCACGTAGTCGCGCGGATCGATACCTCTTTCTGTCGATATCGCCCGTATTGCGGTCGCCATATTTGAATTTACAATCGTCAAGATGCCGGCAGCTGCGGTGTGTACGTCCAAACCCAGCGGCGTGGCGATATAGGAATCGATTGCCTTTACCGCTAAGTCCATGTCCAGCGATCGACGACCGCCTAAGAATGCGCCCGCTGCCATTCGACCCGTCACAAGATTAGCGTCCGTTACTGCTGGTTCTACTCCACCGCGTCCGTAGCACGCCGGCCCCGGTTGCGATCCGGCACTACGCGGGCCTACTCTGAGAGAATTTCCACTGTCTATCCAACCTATCGAACCGCCGCCCGCTCCGACTGATAGGACCTCCACACCATTTACACCGATCGGTTGGTCAGCCACTTTGATGTCACTTGACATGACCGGCTCACCGTCTTTCAGTAGACAGACGTCAAAACTGGTCCCTCCCATGTCAGCAATTATCAGTCGGCCAGGACTCTTTGTATTAGAGGCGTAGTGTGCTCCCGCCGCTGGCCCCGCCGCGGGACCGGATGCGATAGCGTTGACGGGGCGTGCCAAAAGATCAGGTATCGCGGCGCAACCGCCATTAACCTGCATGATAAGAGGCTTCAGATACTCGTTAGCCAGTCCTTGATTCTGCATTTCCAGTTCAAACGCTCGAAGGTATTTACCAATGATCGGCGCTATGAATGCACTAAGAACAGTTGAGGACGTTCTTTCCCATTCACGTATTTCCGGGAGGATGTCTGAGGAACACAAAACATCTACACCCGGCATTTCCTCGCGGATAATTTCGGCTGTACGATGTTCATGGGTTGGGTCAAGTATTGACCAAATATATGCTATCGCCACCGCTTTTACCTGGTGTTGACGAAAAGTTTCGGCGGCTTCCCGAACTGCTGCCTCGTCAAGTGGCTTCTCCACCGCTCCAGTTGCCGTTATTCTTCCCGGGATCCCTAGCCGCAGAAACCTGGGGATGAAATCTTCTGGCTTCTGCAAGTGGATGTTGAAACGTTCTGGTTTAAGCCCGCGACCAAGATGAAGCACGTCTCGGAAACCTTCCGTACCGAGCAGTCCGACAACAGGCCCAGCTCGTTGGATCAAAGCGTTTGTGGCCATGGTTTGGCCATGTACGAGAATTTCAGTTGAAGCTAATAGCTCCTTAACTGTGGTACCGATCTCGTCGCATAGTCCCGCGAGTCCCTGTCTGATCGCCCGAAGCGGATCGTCCGGGGTAGAATCTTCTTTGTATACCAGGAACTGCCCGCTGTCTCTGAGCATTACAATGTCGGTAAAAGTACCGCCGATATCTATTCCTATCCGGTTGGCCATTGAGTTAATCGTCCTCAGCGTTTTGAAAATGTTCAGCTATTGTAGGTGCTTCTATATACCGATCACCGGGGCTCATGTTTTCTTCCATCCAACTCCCCGCCCCCGGTACAACGGGATCGATCAGTGGCCGCTCTTCAGCTCGCAATTTCGCCCGCCGTTTTTCCGTAGCTTTCACGTCTAAAG
>DPMX01000250.1 GCA_003540955.1 Gammaproteobacteria bacterium | reverse complement strand
CTGCCAACATAACCAACTTCGGTAAACTTTGTTGCCTCAACCTTAATGAAAGGAGCACCCGACAATTTTGCGAGCCGCCGAGCAATTTCAGTCTTTCCTACTCCGGTAGGGCCTATCATCAAAATATTCTTCGGTGTAATTTCATTGCGCAAAACAGGTTCGACCTGAGATCGGCGCCAGCGGTTTCGCAGTGCAATTGCCACGGCTCGTTTGGCGTCACTTTGACCCACAATATGGTGGTCAAGCTGCTCTACGATCTCTTGTGGGGTCAGCGGTGTCATAGCTTTGAGATCACTGCACGTCGCTTATCAGTATTTCAACATCAATATTAGTGTTTGTGTACACGCAAATATCCGCGGCTATTTGCAGGCCTTTGCGGACTATAGTCTCCGAATCCAGGTCGGTATTTTCCAGCATCGCGCGGGCGGCTGCCGTTGCGTAAGCACCTCCGGACCCAATCGCCATGACAGCGTCCTCCGGTTCGATTACATCACCTGTTCCAGAGATAATGAGCGAATTTTTCGTATCCGCCACTGCCAATAATGCCTCTAAACGCCGGAGTATCCGATCCGCGCGCCAATCTTTCGCGAGTTCAACAGCCGAACGTAGCAGATTACCTTGGTGTTTATCCAACTTAGCCTCAAACCGCTCAAACAAAGTAAATGCGTCAGCGGTGCCACCAGCAAAACCCGCGAGTACTTTATCATCGTATAGGCGCCGCACTTTCCGTGCATTTCCTTTAAGCACCGTATCACCAAGCGTGACCTGCCCGTCCCCTCCAATTACAACCTGCCCGGGGCGTCTTACCGACAAGATAGTTGTAGAGCGTATGCGTTCCATCAATAATGAGTCGTCTAAAAATGAACAGCGGATTGTACACGAATTCTATATACGTACCGGGGTTTTGCTCCAACTACAATAACGGCTCCTACTTAACCTCAATTTCAACAAATGCCGTAAATCTAGTGCCGTATCCAACCCCGAGGCTTCCATATCGACACTATGCATCACGCGGCTTTCGCCGGGCACGCGGATGTGCCGCATCGTAAACCTTCGCTAAATGTTGAAAGTCTAGATGCGTATATATCTGCGTCGTACTGATATTAGAGTGACCTAATAACTCCTGGACAGCCCGCAAATCTCCAGACGACTCCAGCATATGCGTAGCGAACGAATGTCGTAGCATATGTGGGTGAACGCGCATTTCAATACCTTGCCGAAGCGCCCAGCTTCGCAAACGCTTTTGTACTGAACGAGTTGTTAAACGCGTGCCACGCCGACTGATAAAAAGTGCCGACACGTCGTCTTTCGAGCATGGTTGTCGGGCTCTCTTCCACTGATTTACCGCGTCTCGAGCAACTCGGCCTACCGGCACAATGCGCTCTTTATTACCCTTCCCCACTACGCGGACTTGGCCGTCGTCTATATCTATATCCCTCAAATTTAGCCCCACTATCTCAGAGACTCGCAACCCACTCGAGTACATTAGTTCCCACATCGCGAGGTCACGAACAGCTAGAAAACTTTCAACCTTCGCTGCAAGTAGTTTTCCAGTTTGGTCGACGTCCAGGGCCTTTGGCAAATGGCGTGGTTGTTTAGGCGCTTGCACGTTTTTTGCAGGGTTCCCGTCTATTCTTCTGCAATCCACTAAGTAGGAGAAAAATGAACGCATAGAAGACAGTAATCTGGCCAGGCTTGGACTGCTTTTACCGTTACGATGTTGAAACGCTATAAAGCTTCGTACCACCTGCGCATCAATTGATTTCCATCGCGATAGCCCATTTTCGCTTAAATAATCCAGTAACTGATTCAAATCGCGGCGATAGGCGACCTGTGTATTTTCGGAATACCCGGTCAGGGTTACTAGAAAGTCGTCCACCTCTTTGAGCAGAATCTGTCGAACGGCGTCAATCATCCCTGGTGTCGCTCATACAACCCATGGGTCGACGATGAGGGAAACAATGTCTCCCAGGTATGCCAGAAAGTCAGTCCCCATATCATGATGGAATCTCGCGTCATCTGTACTAAAAATAATTAGCAATCCATCCCAACTCTTGCCTGAGAGTGGCAGAATTACCGCTGACCCAGTCGCATCGGCGTCACTTGGGAACAACGAGAGAATTTGGGCTTCGGTCAATCCGCCACATTTTGGAGCCTTTGTACTCAGAACGTCAGTAAATAGTACCCTATCAGACCACTCAGATCCGACAAACTCGGGCAACGATTTCAAATCGGTCCGCGCTGGTTTAGAAAAGATAACCGTGCGCACGTGATCCGCGTCAAATTCGCGGGCAAGGCGATCGGCTAGGAGTCCAAATATCTCCTCCGGGCTCCCGCCTCCCATCAACGCGAGCGCAAGCTCGTGGATACGTTTGATTAAATCGTCATTTGACTTCGCTAAAGTAAGGAGTTGTTCGAACCGGACTTTCATTCGTGCGTTGTCGTCGCGCAGGGCCGATACTTGTCGTTCAAGAAGAATTACTGCGTCCCCAGAACGATGTCTTATCTCGATATCTCGCAACACCTCTGGAAAGTCTTCGAAAAATTCGGGGTGCATCCGTAGATATTCAGCAACCATATCTGCATTTGTGCTTGGTTGCTTGACACCTGTTTCCCCATCATTTTGCAGCTTCATAGTTCTATTGTACCTTTGAATACAGATTCGGCCGGACCAGTCATCCAAAGTGGAGCTATTGTTTTTCCAGCCCACTCAATATGTAAGGTGCCCCCTGGCAAATCAACATCGACCGAATTATCGAGCTGCCCCCATAGCACCCCGATCGCAACAGCCGCACATGCACCCGTGCCGCACGCTAAAGTCTCCCCAACACCGCGCTCGAACACACGCAGCTTTATTCGACCAGGATCGACAAATTGCATAAAACCGACGTTAACCTTTTGCGGGAAAAATCGATGATTTTGTAACGCCGATCCAATTGTCTTCACATCGACGGCGACAACGTCGTCCACCACCATGGTTGCATGCGGATTGCCGATGGAAACACAACCGAATTGATGAGTTTCCCCACTAACGGATAATTCGTATCTCTCTCCTACACTGTCGGCTGAAATCGGGATATCGGATGGAGAAAATAAAGGCGCTCCCATATTGACTCGAACGGCACCATCGGCTTCTAGTATCAATTCATAGGCAATGCCACGAACCTCCAACGAAAATCTATCTCGCTGCACATCTCCGTTATCACATAAATACCGTGCTACACAACGAACTCCGTTACCGCAGTGCTCTGCTACGCTGCCATCGGCATTGAATATTCGGTAACTAGCAAGCGCCCCCGGCAACGAAGATTGTCGTAGCGAGAGGATCTGGTCGCAACCGATGCCATATCGACGGTCTGCGATCTGCGCAATTTGCGTGACGGTTAGGCCAAAGGATGAATCTCGCTCATCTAAGAGAACAAAATCGTTCCCTAGCCCGTGCATTTTTGTAAATGGAATCAACATTGAGGGAAAATATCAATAGATTGGTTCTAGTGTATAGCCACGTTTTCCTAGAAGATCTAGGACGCCACCTGGCCCGGGCAAATGTAAAGCACCAATTGCGATGAATGTTCCACCCGCTATTAGATGGGGAACCATCTTCGCAACCATCCGGCGGTTACGCTCCCATAATAATACTTCTAAAAATCGATCTTGCAATGGCGATCGATAACGTAAAGCCATCTGCATTAACGCATCTAGGTCCTGTGTAAGATAGTGCGTAACCATCGTTTCGATATCTGCTTGAATTTCATCGTAATGGCAGACCGCGTCACGCAGTAGCTCGACTTCGTCTGCAAAGCTCAAGTTATCGAACACCGCTATTTGTTCGTCGACTGTTTCCAATCCAAAAACAGGAATTCGGAGCCTTCGTGCTTCGAACATTAGCAACAAATCCAGCGGCGCACCTGATTGCTCGGGCGGCAGGGACAAGGTTGTGAATGCCGCCCATGGTTTCATGCTCTCGACAACTCTTTTACTAAACCCATATCTCTGAAGAAGCACGGTGGTTTTTTTGAATAAATCGGGATCGAGAATTTCGCTTAAACTCCTAGAATCATCCAAGCGTGAAGTTTTAGCCATTGTAGAAATCGCGTTGTCGTCAAGCACCATTTCCATGCCAAAGCTAGTACTAGTAGCCAAGGTCTGGACAACGGGATCCCGCAGTTGAGTTATACGTTGATCAGCTAAATGGATAGTGGCGAATAAATAGCTGATCTCCCCATCAATTGTTTTAAGTTGCCACAGGTTACTGCGTGAAAATCTGCGAGCGTCAAAGTCCAGTGTGGCCTGAACACGCCCAGTACACTCTAGCGCTTCGGCAACCTGCGGCGCACAAACATTACAAAAAAGACTAATACAGCCGCGCCAAGGCTAATATTCGAGCTATCTAGACAGAGCAAAATTTGTTAGCCGAGCACATCGTCACCGAGATCAAGCACCCGCATATGCTGGACACGCGAAATATCAGCACTAGCCGCTACCCATTTCTCATCGCCAATCAAATCCTCCATATCTCGATCCCCTCCCTTGCCGTGCATCCTCATCAGTCTAACCTGCGTGATTGGTTCCACTTGAGAGCTAAAGCTTGAGAGTAACTGCTCTGTTCCGGCTCTGTCGTTACATAAGAGTATGACATCGCAACCCGCTTCGATCGCGAGCAACGCGCGCTCAGGTACACCACCAACTTTCGAAGCGCCCACCATGTTGAGGTCATCACTAAAAATAACTCCCTTAAAATCGAGCTCTTCACGCAAAATACTCTTCATCCAGACCGACGAATATCCGGCTGGTTCGTTGTCCACCGCAGGGTAGACGATATGAGCCGGCATCATGCCTTCAACAATTGGGGCTAATAAACGGAAGGTGGTGAGATCGCTATTCGAGATATCGTAGTAGCTGCGATCGTCTACTGGTAACTCTACATGTGAGTCGGCCAAGACCGTGCCGTGCCCGGGGAAATGCTTTCCTACCGCGGCCATTCCGGCACTGTGCATTCCTTTCACATAAGCGCGGGCTATCCGCGCGACACAGTGTGGATCTTTGTGGAAGGCGCGATCATCAATAATGGGGCTTGCCGCACTACCGAGATCGAGCACTGGCGCAAAACTGAAATCAACGCCAACACTGCGTAATTCTGCCGCCATTAACCAACCACACTGTTCCGCAAAGACAAGGCCAGCCGTGGGATCGTCGTCGTAGATATTCCCAATGAGCGCGGCGGCCGGCAGTTCCGTGAAACCATTTCGAAAGCGTTGGACC
>DPMX01000095.1:4216-20296 GCA_003540955.1 Gammaproteobacteria bacterium | reverse complement strand
AGCCAGCTTTTCGCGGCTTCAGCAGCGAGTGTTCCAGAGAGGATTCCTGAGCTGATGCCGGCACCGGTAATCGGGTTAGTTAAACCTGCTGCATCACCACACAGCAACACTAAAACCGAACCTAGTTTACCGTATGGCTTTATTATCCCCCCGACCGGAATAATGCCACCTGTACTGCTTAATACGTCTTGGCTAACACGCTTAGCTGCGACGACGGATTTATGCAGATCGTTTAACAAAGGTTTTAGCATCTCGAGTGAGTTTGAGGTCACCCCGATTCCCAGATTGGCAATACGGCCCCGTGGGAATAGCCATCCGTAGCCGCCACGATAATCGGGAGACAGAAAAATATCTGTAGCGTTATGCGCATCCATCAGCGCGACAGTAAGTTGTCGAGACACGACGACATCACTATTTTTAGAATCGATCGCACTACCTATTCGAGACCGAGGGCCATCTGCGCCGATCAGGACTACAGGTTTGATCTGTTCGCCTGTGCTTAGGTGTACCGTCCCGTCGCGGTCTAATTTTGAGACGATGGCTTTGAACCGACACTCGGCGCCTGCTCTCAGCGCATCGGCGACAAGTTTCTGATCAAATTTTGCTCGATCGATCATTACCCCCGGGAAATTTTCTTTTCGGTCGGACGGCGTATTTTTGATGAAAGTATGCATTGACTTGATGTGCTGACACTTTGCGTAATTTACTGCATTGACCGCGGGACTTAGCATGGCCGGGACAAACTCGGCGCATTGAACCGGCACGCCAGCTTGGTATTTGCGATCAACGGCTATCACGTGAAAACCTGCTTTAGCGGAGGCCTGTGCAGCACTTGCACCCGCCGGACCGAGGCCGACGATCAATATATCCGTTGAGATTCCCTGGATCACAAAACTGATAATCGACCAGAATGCGTTTTTCCCTGAATGCTCCCAATCTTTACCGAGCAGCAAGCGTGTTCTTGGCTGTACGATCTGCCGATTGCTTTAGCAACAGTTACCGCACCGTCAGCTGGAAACGCAATCCCGTCAATACCGGCCATGACCGCGTAGGCGTCTGTTACTCGTTTGTGAATGCCGGGAGGTCTCGCGCAACCCAAGAGGACTTGTCGCTCAGGCAATCTAGCCCGTGCTTGTAAAAATATTGCACCGACATCGTGTGTCGAGGGGGTTTCGAATGTTCCGGGCCGTGAATAGAATGGCATCACTACGACCAGCACGAGTGCACTTATTGAGTGTCGAGCTACAATCTCGAGCGCGTTCGATTCTCCGAGTAAACGGCCGTAATGTAGGCCGATGACAATGTGAGGTGTTACTTCCATACTAGTTCCGCACAAAGCCGCGAGAGTCTCTTCGAAATCCTCTACTGAGCGATCCAAATGATAGACATCCCGGATGGTTTCCTCAGCACCTATAACATCCATCATTGCGGTGTCGACCCCGGCTGACTCCATGGCTTTGGCCCCCTCTTCGTCAGTCAACGCAGTATGGATTGCGATCTTTAGATGTGGAAAATCTCGTTTTAAATTTGCGATAACTGGATAGAAGCGCTGGTAGCGGATCTCATTGCGTCGATTTGATCCGCCCGATAGAAGGAACCCGCGGAGGTTTTGTTGCTCAACGAGATTACGCACTTTTTGATCCAGCATTTCGGGGTTAGTTGCTGGCAACATTGGTTTCAGAATCTTTGCTTGGCAGTGGTCGCAATCGAGTGCGCAAGCGCTGGCCGTAATCGAAAAAGCAGGAAAACTGTTCTTACTGCAACCTTGCAACTCGGTACTGGCATAGTCTTTGAACGTTGGGGTGGAAAAACGGATCGGAGGTAGGGTGCGTGACTTAACTGCTGACTCCATCTGGTGGATTAAGTTTTCAGAGAATGTGACGTCCTCTAATTCCTCTATCGCACAAACTAAATCAAGCCACTTCATCAATTTTACCTTTTAACCGCGACCATGGAACACACATAGTAGCGTCAATTGCGTTTAGCCCTGCAAGAGCTGATCTGAGCAATAGCATATATGCTCTCATCTTTATATATTATAAGACGGTTGATCTGCGATACTAGATAGCCAAGTGTCTTGTATATCGTCGTCGTCGATGAGATCGCATTTGAGCGTTGCTAATATCTCTTTAGCAAAATCCGGTAGGATAGTCGGGATTTCAAAACCAGCAAGTCGTGCCCACAAGCCAGTCCAGCAGCGTGCGAGTGTCCATGGGTTATAGCCGCCACCACCGAGTACTACTACCGCGGGCGCTAGCTTCGAGAACTGTTCGACCGCTCGCCACAGTGAAATATTGCTTAGATTCATGGAGGATAAGGGGTCACCCGCAAGGCAATCAGCACCGCAGGTAAGTATTATCGCTTGTGGCTCTGTGCTAGACGCAAAGGGCAGCGCAACATCGGCTATTAGGCGCTCGAAATCGCGATCCCCGCAGCCTTTGACAACGGGTAGGTTACATATACGAGGGTTTTTACTCGGGTTACCTGTATAGGGCCAGCGCTCCACTTCGTGGATTGATAGTAAATGTACCCGATGATCGAATTCGAATGCCGCTTCCACACCGTCTCCGTGATGTGCGTCAAGGTCTATATATAATACGCGCTCGGTACCGGCGTTTAGCAAGGTCAGTACCGCGTATACCGGGTCATTGAAATAACAAAAACCGCTTGCTCGTCCAGGTTGACCGTGATGTGTACCGCCGGCAGGGTGGAACACAACACGATTTTCGAGACTAAGTCTGGCTGCTAGGATGGAACCCCCAACCGTCGTCGCCGCGCGGTTGAAAACCCCAGCGAACAAAGGATTCTCCATTGTTCCGAAACCGTAGCGCGCGCGAAAATTGCGGCTGACTTTGCCGTCTCGATCGGCGGCCTGCAAGGCTAGAACGTAATCTTTATTGTGGAAGCGGCATAGGGTTGAAACAGAAGCTGGCGCGCATACTTTACGGGCCGTGCCCGGTAGCCATCCGAGTCTTCGAGTAAGCTCGCCGACCGTCCCGGTACGGGCTATGGATAGCGGGTGTTGCGAACCGTAGGCTGCCTGATTGAACGTCAGACTATCTACGTACAAAGCGTACCTAGGTCCGATTCCCTGCTTAGGGTGCGCGACGCCTACATTATCGTCAAACACTTTAGGTTTAGTCCGAAACACTTAGGTTCAGTCAACGATTGTACAGGGCGATTAACGGCCAGATTGTGTATAAAACTTCATTACATTCAATTGTACTAATAAATATAAGCTATATGTAGTCGGTCGAACACCGCAACATAATCGAGGCCGCTTAGCGCGACAGCTGACTCTGGGAGCATGTTGAGAATCGTTTAGGGTCGTGATTTTAATCGAATCTTCTGGCAATTACCCTCGTGATAATTATTTATGCCACAGGGTTTAGACCGGTTATCTTTTACTATTTTTTAGTTTGCGGCCGCGTTTGAAAACGTCTACTTCGTAATTTTCCATATTCCCTAATGTTCTGATCGCGTGTCCGACAAGCCACCTCTAGGTAGTATTACCAAATATCAGTTTTTTGTTGGAGCGTTTGACTGGCTTCCTTGATAATAGAAAGTGCTTCAACATAAAAAAGATCAGGGTCCAATAAAAACGCAGATGGTTGCGTGCTAGATGACGATGGATTTATTTGAATAGGATTTAGGCGATATAATTGAGGATTAGGGATTGAAATTCGGCCCGCGCGCCGATGAAAAACAATTTATTTGGTTCTAAGTACCGAGGAAGTTTTGATTGTTGTGTGGAGAAAAATAAATGAGTGACCAAGTATTGGATGCGAAGGGATTAAACTGCCCACTGCCGATTTTGAAAGCGAAAAAAGCGTTAAATAGCATGTCTATCGGTGGCAGGCTCGAAGTGTTCTCAACCGACCCAGGTTCGGTCGCAGATTTTGAAGCGTTTTGTCGCACCACTGGCAACGATCTTCTCGAGCATGATCAAACCGACGACGTATACCGTTTTTTGATCAAAAAAATAGGTTAGTAGCAAGTTAAATCGATTAAATCTATCCCTAAATACGAGGCATCGTAGCACCACCACAACAGTAATTCGGGATATCGCTCCATGAAGGGCTTCGATGGCAGTGGCGGATTTCTTTTCGTTATCTTTAATAGCCTCCAATTTAATTTAGCCGTACTCTAACGATATTACGACACAACGATGAGACAGATTATGGAATCACGCATCGATACCGATGGTAACTCCTCCATCTCCATCCGAGGTACGAGGATTAACGTCTGCAAACCGCTATATGAACTAGTAACAAACGAAGTGTTACCAGATCTCGGTATTTCGGAGTCGGATTTTTGGAGACTTTTAGAAGAAGTCATTATTGAGATGGCACCGAAGAATAACAGATTGCTCTTAAAGCGCCACCAGCTACAAGCAGAGATCAATACGTGGCATCAAGCGCACTGCGACGCACCGCACGATCCCGAAGGGTATAAAAACTTCCTTAAAAAAATCGGTTATTTAGTGCCTGAGGGAGGCGATTTTTCGATCACGACAAAAAACGTTGATGATGAAATCGCAAAGATCGCTGGGCCACAGCTTGTTGTTCCGGTTAACAACGCACGATACGCCTTGAACGCAGCCAATGCTCGTTGGGGGTCGTTATATGATGCTTTATACGGTTCCGACATCATTCCCGAAAGCGAGGCCGCTGATATCGGTAATAAATATAATCCTAAGCGTGGCGCGGAGGTCATTTCCTTTGGTCGCCAACTACTTGACGAGATAGCACCACTCGTTTTCGGAACCCATGTGGACGTGACACGTTATTTTGTCGATGAGAGCAACCTCGCCGTTGTATTACTAGATGGTACGGTTACTGGATTAGTTCAGCCGGAAAAATTCGTCGGCTATAATGGTAGGGACGGTGCACCGTCGGAGATATTACTGTGTAATCACAATCTCCATGCGATCCTTCAAATTGACCGAAATCACCCGATTGGCGCCATCGATGTGGCGAATATCAAAGACATTGTGTTGGAATCTGCGGTTACGACAATACAAGACTGCGAAGATTCCGTTGCAGCTGTAGATGGAGAAGATAAATCTAAAGTTTATAGTAACTGGTTAGGCTTGATGCGGGGGGATTTAAGCGAGAGTTTCGTTAAAGATGGGACGAAAATTACGCGACAGCTCAATCCAGACAGAAAATTTCTGGATCCATTAGGGCAACCGATAACGTTACCAGGTCGCTCGATGTTATTGGTACGCAATGTAGGACACTTGATGACGACCGACGCGGTATTGGTAAGTGGCCAAGAAGTCCCAGAAGGCATACTAGATGCAGTAATTACGGCGACCATTGCGCTCTACGATCTGAAACAAATCAACAACATGCGTAATTCGCGCTGCAATTCGATGTACATCGTCAAGCCGAAAATGCATGGCCCTGAGGAGGTGGCGTTTGCTTGTGGGCTTTTTGCAAAGGTGGAAGATGTTCTAGGACTAGCACGGCACACGCTAAAAATAGGGATAATGGATGAAGAGCGTCGCACAACGGCTAATTTAAAAGAGTGTATTCGGGTTGCGAAAGATCGCTTGTTCTTCATTAATACTGGATTTCTTGACCGCACAGGTGATGAAATCCACACCTCCATGGAGGCTGGTGTGATGGTGCGCAAAGCGGATATGCGATTGCAAAAATGGATGACTGCTTACGAAGATTGGAACGTCGATGTCGGACTCGCTTGCGGGTTACAAGGTGTAGCACAGATCGGGAAGGGTATGTGGCCGAAGCCGGATTTAATGCGAGAAATGCTCGATACGAAGATACAGCATATAGAGGCGGGGGCTAGTACAGCGTGGGTGCCGTCACCAACTGCTGCAACCTTACATGCAATGCACTATCACAAGATCTTGGTTCGCGATCGTCAAGACTCATTCAAGCATCGTCGCTCTGCTAGTCTCGATGATATCCTTACGATTCCGCTCGTCGGCGATCAGGAACTGAGCGAAGAAGATATTCAAACTGAGTTGGATAACAATTGTCAGGGTATTCTGGGTTACGTAGTTCGCTGGGTTAATGTTGGTATTGGTTGTTCCAAAGTGCCTGACATTGATGGCGTTGGGTTGATGGAGGATCGCGCAACACTCAGAATTTCGAGTCAGCATATTGCTAATTGGTTGCGCCATAATTTTGTAGGACGAAAACGTGTGTTGGAGACTCTAAAGCGGATGGCTGCGGTCGTCGACCAGCAAAATGCCGACGATTCGCTTTACGAGCCTATGGCTCCCGACTACGATAATTCCATCGCGTTCCAAACTGCCTGTGAACTGGTGTTCAGCGGGGTACAACACCCTAGTGGGTACACCGAGCCCGTATTACATCGTCGTCGGATAGAACTAAAGGCTAACGCGGGACTGGTCTAATTTAAGTGTTAGAGAGTGGTTTCGTATGAAGGTCCTTCGATTGGCCCTTCCCCCATCACTGTTGTTCGATGTACGCGCCTGATTTCTCGCTCTGGGATCGATGCTGCACGGTGCAGGGTACAACGGTTGTCCCACATCACGAGATCATCTTGCTCCCATTTGTGACTATAGACATATTCCTGCCGGGTACACCATGCGATTAGCTCGGTGGCGAGTTCCCGACCTTCTTTGACCGGCATGCCGACGATCGATTCAATGTGTCCGCTCGTGAACAGGCTTGTCTCACCAGTTTCAGGATGGACGCGAACGAGCGGATGTTGACTCGGGGGAAGAGAGTTTATTTCCGATAATGGTACGCCCCCGTCGCCGAACAAACCTAACGAATATCCATAATGGTGGATTGCAGTTAGCCCTCTTAACATTTTACGGCGCTTCGGCGGTAGGCTCGCGTAACCGACTCGCATAGAAGCAAACTCTGTGTTTGCTGGTTCGTGCGACGGGATCTTGCGGCCGGAAAGAATGGACGCCATTGCGGGTATTGGTTTGAAAGAACTATCCGTGTGCCAGCGCGAATTAACCTTCAGAAACACTCTTTTTTTTGCATCAGGGCCTAATAGGTGTCCGCGGTCATCGGCGTTCGATAGATGGTAGACATAAGGGTTTTGCGCAGCAATTGAGAAGCTGACTTTCTCTAGGACATTAAAGCGGCGGCTGAATTCGACCTGTTGCTCGTCATTGATCGGCTGATTGCGAAGCACTAATACGGAAAATTGATTAAACGCTGCTCGAATTTGCGCAAATACGACCTTGCTTAACGGCCGGGTAAGGTCGACACCAGTAACCAATGCTCCAATGTGCGGATGGAGTGGCTTAATAATTAGTGAAGTTATTGTATTGAGCACAGTGATATTTTCTTCCAGGCTTTAAAGTGTCGCCGGCGGCCTAAGGTACTAACTTTGTGAGAGTTACCTTCTCACGTTCGGATTTAGCTTCACTGCAATCATACCAATTGCTATGAGGCTATCTGGCGTGCTTGATCGCAGTCTATAAGTTTACGTTTCCCCAATAGGCAATTGCTGCACAATAAAAGCTAAGGTTGTCCGGGTTTGGAAACTGCTCACTAATAATAGTATATAGAAAAGTCATCGTTGTTCGTCATCGAACTACAATCCGGAACCAAATTTTTCGAGAATGCCTCGCTGCATAGTGGTAGATTAAGGGGTCATCAATAGAACTTGCATGGAGAAAACGAGTGGCTGATTCACAAATGGTTAAAGACAAAGTGGTGTTGGTCACCGGCGCTGGTCGCGGGATCGGCAAAGAAATAGCATTATTAATGGCTGAGCAGGGCGCTAACGTAATCGTCAATGATCTAGGCGGTAGTGTAGACGGTAGCGGCTCCGACACAGGCCCTGCTACCGAAGTGGTCAATGAAATTATAGCGAACGGTGGTAATGCGATTGCAAACACGGGTTCGGTGGCCGAACGGAAGGACACCGAAGAAATGATGCGTATGGCGATCGAAACATTCGGTCGGATTGATGTGGTGGTCAATAACGCAGGGATCCTGCGTGATACGATTTTCCATAAGATGAGCGAACCGGATTGGGACTCTGTACTAACAGTACATCTCAAGGGATCGTTCAACGTTAGCCGTTCAGCGGCCACCTATTTTCGTGAGCAAGAAAGTGGAGCTTGTATTCATTTTACCTCGACCTCAGGCTTGATAGGAAATTTCGGCCAAGCTAATTACATGGCAGCAAAGCTTGGTATTGTAGGATTATCGAAGGGGATTGCCCTGGATATGCGCCGCTTTAACGTTCGTTCGAACTGCATCTCACCGTTCGCATGGAGCCGTATGATTGGTACTATCCCCGACGATACCACGGAGCAGAAAGCCCGCCTCGAGAAGCTAAAACAAATGCGACCCGAGCATCAAGCGCCACTCGCGGTCTACCTAGCTAGTGATGCCTCAAGAGGCGTGACTGGACAAATCTTTGGTGTCCGGATGAATGAGATTTTCTTGTTCAATCAGCATCGTCCAATCCGGTCGGTTCATCGAAGCGAAGGATGGACGCCGGAAGCTATTGCTGAACATATGGTGCCGGCTCTAGAGACTAGTTTTACTGGATTAGACCGTTCGCCCGATATCTTTAGCTGGGATCCGGTCTAAGGGTTTGGAGGAATGGGTTAATTTCGAAACTCGACGCCACCGCGAATTACTGTTCGTGCGTCGCGGTGGTCTCGATACTAGTTGTCTGGTCCGAGTAAATGTGGTGCTCCCCATGCTATTAGGCCGGAGATTAGGTAGCCTATATTGAGAAACCCAATTACTCCGAGCCACCCGGCTTCCCCGATCAAAAACAAACCGATCGGGAAAAATGACGCGAAAAAGAGAACGATTAAAGTGATCCCGTGGCTTTGGAACGCTGCGTGAATAGCTATGCCCGCCAGCATAGCCATCATCAACGCGACTGCGAATCCGAATCCAGACAAGTGTAATGTAGGCGTTGGCGCCCACATCTCAACCGTCCAGGCCACGCAAGCGCCAAGCCCAGACGCAATACCGATAGTTTTTCCAATTAATTGAATAATTGATCTCATGTCGAAATTTTATAAGTCTTGAAGAAAGCGGCGTGGATCTCCGTATCCATAACGGCAGGCGCTATATTGTACGCAGTCTTGATGTTTTTAAACATATTCCTAATTTCTCCAGCTACGTCCAACAGTTAGTTGGGGAATTTCTCGTTTTCAGCTCGATGCCATATGCTGCCGGACCAATTGTTTGCCCAATGCCATCATATGCACTTGATCCGGACCGTCGGCCTGTCGGCACCAGCGGGCATAGTTGAATGCTTGAGCCATAAAATAGTCGCCAGTAAGCCCGCCAGCACCGTGGATCTGCATGCAACGGTCTATCACTTTTTGCGCCATCATTGGAACAGCGATTTGCCCGGCAGCAATTAGGTCTCGGGCTTCTTTAGCGCCAACTTCGTCCATCTTCGTCGCTGTTTTCAGTGTGAGAAGACGAGCTTGCTCGATCTCACAGAAGGACCTAGCTATGTCTTCGAGCACAGATTGGTGCTCAGCAAGCTTTTTCCCAAAAGTTGACCGGGCAGTGGCACGACGGCACGCGAGTTCGAGTGAGCGTTGGGCGCAACCAATAAGCCGCATGCAGTGGTGAATACGACCGGGACCGAGGCGCCCTTGTGCAATCTCAAAGCCACGACCTTCTCCGAGCAGCATGTTATCGATCGGCACCCGCACATTCTCTAGTAATATTTCTGCATGGCCTTGCGGCGCGTCGTCGTAACCTAGGGTCGTCAGTGGGCGGATAAACGTGAGGCCCGGAGTCCCGCGCGGCACCAGGATTTGGCTTTGTTGGAAATGCCGGTTGGGATTGTCAGGGTCTGATTTCCCCATAACGATAAAAATTTTGGTTCGCTCGTACATTGCGTTGGTGATAAACCACTTGCGTCCGTTGATTACATATTCGTCGCCATCGCGTCTTATTGACGTTTGCACGTTTGTCGCATCACTTGACGCTACGTCTGGCTCGGTCATCGCAAATGCGGAGCGAATTTCACCCTCGAGAAGTGGTTTTAGCCATCGTTCCTTTTGTTCTGTGGTCCCGTATTTGATGAAGACTTCCATGTTGCCGGTATCTGGTGCATTGCAGTTGAACACTTCAGGGCTCCACAAAACTCGACCCATGATTTCGGCGAGTGGCGCATAATCCGCATTTGTTAGGCCGCCGTAGTTTATTGGAACGAACAGATTCCACAGACCGGCACTGCGTGCCTTCGCTTTTAGATCTTCCATCAACGGTACAGTCTGGAAGCGACTGTCTAGTGCATTGAGTTGTTCATGATAGGCAGTTTCGTTCGGGTAAATGTGCTCATCCATGAAGGCGATCAAATGCTCCTTCAGTTCTTTCGCACTGGTATCGATACTAGCGTACATAGTCGGAGTCCTTAAATGGGCTTCACTACTAGTGCAATCCAAGTAACTGCATCGTTGCGCCTTCAGGTGCATGACCCATTAGCACTTTGCCACAGTCTTGAACGATTTGGTCGGATAATAGTACGTGCTGCAAGCCGGCATGTAGGTCACGGTAGGCACGTTGCAGTGGACCCGTGCGTAATGCGACACCTCCACCACCTTTGTATGCAAAAGTAGTGATCTCCGACATTACATCATGTGAGTAGCGAAATGCGAGTTTGATCAAAGCGATTTGTTCGTTAGTTGGTGGTTCTTCGTTCAGTAGGGTTTCATCAAGATCGTTCCATACGGAATAGACTAGGGCTCGCGCGGCCCGATACTGCGCTTCGGCTTGCGCGTACTTCTCTTGAAAACTTGAAGAGTCCGCAAGGATCCCGAAAGGTCCAGCTTTCGCGCGCGCGAGCACCGCTAGCATATCTAGTGCATGCCGGCCAACCCCAAGTGCAAAGGAAGTGTGTCCCCACGCTGTGAAGCCGACAATGCCGAGCGAATAATGATAGCCACCACGTTCTACGTCGTTCTTGCTGTAAGGGTATGTAAGCTCAGTAGGGACGAACAGTTCTTCCGGGATGGAGTAATCGAAGCTGCCGGTGCCGCGCAAGCCTATGACATCCCAATTATCCTTTAGTTCTATTGCATCGCGAGGGACATAGGTTATCAATACAATTGGACCGCCTTTTTTGTCCATTACCGGTTGCCCATCTTCCATTAAAATGCAACCACTATGGACCCAGTTTGAGTGAAATATCCCGCTGCCGTAGCCCCAATCACCTTTTATCATGTAACCGCCATCAACTCTTCGGGCGAAGCCGCGTGGTATACCCTGACCGGCGACATTCGTATCGGTACCAGTCGCAAATACATCTTTTCGGCCGGTTTCGGTGATCAGCGATCCACATGTGCCATGCTGGACTCCGGAGACCATCACATTCCAACCGGTAGAACCATCGATCCTAGAGATGCTTTCAGCTATCGATAGACCATCGGAATAAGCTAATTCCGACCCACCCAGAGCACGCGGCGTCATCATATGAACTAGTCCTTTCTCATGCAGCGCAGCGTAGGTGGTATCGCTCATATGGCGTAGCTTTTCTGCTTCATCAGCTTCGCGTGAAATGAGGTTGCTTAATCCCGCTACATATTGCGCTAAGTCACCATAGCCCGGTGCTGCTGATGGAGTTATCGTCTGATCCATAACATTTTCCTCGACGTCAGTATTCTAATAGTTATTAACTGGATCCGGTCCGCTATACAGTGTTGTTGTGACCTCGAGGCTGCCCCGGCCCATGGTTTTAACTGTCTCGCAAGGACTCCACAACCTGACTTATACCAGCGCGCAGCAACACAACATCGATGCCGCAAGCAATCAAAGAGAAACCTTGCGCAATGCGACTTTTTGCATCATCTACATCGACGCTAAATACACCGGCCGGTTTGTTCCGATCTGCAAAGGCAGTACAAACATGAACAATGGCTGCGTTGACGTCGACGTGATCGAGTTGACCCGGTAAATTCATGCTCGCAGAAAGATCATAGGGCCCGACGAACACGCCGTCTATACCATCGACGGCTGCAATCTCGTTTGCATTGGCGATCGCATCAACGTGTTCGGCTTGAACCATGACTGCTGTACCCGTGTTAGCACCCCTTAGATAATCGCTGAGAGCATAACTATAGTCGTTAGCGCGACTGACTCCAACGCCGCGGATACCCTCCGGGGTGAAGCGTGCCGCTTGCGCGATAGCGACGGCTTCATCGACGGTATTGACCTGCGGCACGATGATACCTGCGGCACCTAGATCCAAAGCGCGTTTTATCCATGTTGGCTCATGGTTTGGCAATCGCACGAGACAAGGCGTATTGCGAGCTGCCACAAGGAGACGCTCTAGCGCCGCCCCGTCGATGGGCGCGTGTTCTGCCTCGATGAATATCCAATCTAGCAGGCAGCTTGTTGCTATTTCCATTACGGCGATAGAATCGATGCTGACGATTGTGCCTATCAGCAGTTCGCGCTGACGTAGTCGATCGGAAAATCCGTGGTTCATTTGGAGGACCTGGTTTGAAGACGCTGTAACAATTATATAGCGCTTGGGCAAAGACATTTACTTTGATTTTCCCGCGCACCCCACTAAGTTGTTACACCAAACTCATCGGCGAATAGTGTATCATTGGCAAGATAGTTGACTGCAATCCTTTGTAGAACCTACAGCAATTCAGAATTTGTCGTCACCGGTTCCATAGATGATATTTCCGCTAGCTAAATACGGTGTTCTCTGCGCAACTGGGTCCGTTCTAGTTCTTCTATTAGTCTTTATCATTTTGCGTGATCCTCGGAGAAAATCTATCTGCCGGATCGTTTTCAAATGATCGCGTCCGTATGAAAGAGCATTTTAAATCTGAAATAGGCCGCTTCAGCATTGCAGATATCGTTGCAGGTATCAGTGTAGGGTTAGTATTAGTCCCGCAATCGATGGCTTACGCGGCACTTGCTGGGCTATCGCCTGTCCATGGTCTATATGCTGCGGCTATTGCGCCGATTGCAGCCGCGTTTTTTGCCTCCTCTCCGTTTCTACAAACCGGTCCGGTCGCAATGACCAGTGTGTTGACCTTCGGTGCACTGACGGCCATCGCTGTGCCCTTGACTGAAAGCTATGCCATGTTGGCGGCATTGCTGGCTCTTGTTGTGGGAATCGGGCGGGTTCTTTTCGGGCTTCTGCGTGCAGGATTTGTCTCGGACTTGATGTCGCAACCAATCACTATGGGTTTTAGCCGTGCGGCCGGATTGTTGATCATTGGTTCGCAAATACCGAAATTTCTGGGCGTCGAAATGCCAGAAACTGGCATCATCGAGTCTGTTATCTGGACCATGTTGAATCCAGACACTTGGTCAATGGAAGCGGCTGCAATAGGTTGCGTGACGCTGGCCATGATAATTATCGGACGAATGCTGCATCCACTGTTTCCCGGTGTGCTTATCGCAGTAGTTATTGGGGCTGGCTACAGTCTATGGACCGGCTATACAGGTCCCGTGGTCGGCAATGTGCCTGCTGTGCTTCCTTCAATCTCGTTGGAGCTGCCGTGGTCTTCTTTACCGCACCTGATTTTCCCTGGGCTCGTTATCGCACTCGTTGGATTTGCTGAGCCTGCTGCGATCGCGCGCACAATGGCGGCACAGACGCGCACCCGCTGGAGCTCAGACCGCGAACTGACATCTCAGGGTGCAGCAAACGTTGCCGCTGGGTTGGTCGGCGGATTTCCGGTTGGCGGGTCGTTTTCAAGAACGCTTGTAAATCGGGGTGCTGGGGCGAGTTCGCGCTGGAGTGGTCTGATCACTGGTTTGTTTGTTTTGGGCATTTTGCCGTTTGCAGCCCATTTCGCCCCATTACCGCTCGCCGTGCTCGCTGCAATTGTGATACACGCAGTGTTTAAGTTGATGGATTTCAGACGGCTTATTCGTCTCTTGCGAATCTCACCACCGCAAGCTCTCGTTGGTTGGACGACGTTCGCATTGACTTTGGTACTAGCGCCAAGGATCGATCTCGCAGTAATGATTGGTATCGGTTTCGGGATCGGTGTGCATCTCTGGCGAGAACGTAATGTTCATCTTAATATTAGCTACCGGGATGATGAGTTGACGTTGGAGCCTGTAGGGGTGATCTATTTTGGCTCAGTCACGTTTTTTGAAGACGCGCTTATTCGAGAGCTCTCCTTACATCCAAACGCGAAGCGCATGGTGATCGATCTGAGTAAAGTTGGTCGAATAGATTTCACTGGGGTGCAGACGTTACGTGATTTAGTCGTCGATGCCACGTCCGCTGGCCTTTCGGTTCGAATAATTCCGGGACACGCTGTGCAAGGAACGAAAGTTCTGAAGCGCGTACTAGGAGAGGATTCGAGATATTTTAAATCCGATCAAGACGTCAAGATCGACGATGACGATGAACGCCCAGATTGAGCGAAGGTCATAGACTAGGTTACTTTTCCACGGTGGTGCTTGGTTTCGAAAAACCGCAGCGTAGAAAGATTCAGAGCGTAATGTAAGTTAGCGTTGTCCAGGGTACTGCGGCCAATGGATTTTGACCAACTAGCAGGTTAAGCTTGTGGGAAATTCTGATCCTAAAGGAAGATCCATGAAATACAGTTTGCACGTCTCGACTCGAATTTCTGACTGGAAGTTTATAAAAGAACTGGAGGACCTCGGTTATGACGCCGCTTGGGTCCCGGACTCACAAATGATTTGGTCTGACTGCTATGCCACGATGGCACTAGCAGCGGCAAATACATCACGGATCAGGATCGGCACTGGGGTCGCAATACCGGGTACTAGGATCGCACCAACTAGCGCGGCAGCGATTTCGTCGATTAATCAGATTGCACCGGGCCGGATTTTTTGGGGTGTGGGAACTGGCCACACCGCGATGCGGGTGATGGGCCAAGACCCGATGCCGATCAAGGAATTCCGTGAGTATCTCAGAGTAATGCGAGCCTTACTCGACGGTGAGGAGGTTGAATACACTTACAGAGATAATACGGCGCCCATCAAATGGGGCGATCATGGCGAAGGGTTTCGAAACGTCGAGGATCGCGTTCCGATTTACGTTGCCGCCAATGCACCGATGGCCTTACGCACGGCTGGTAACATTGCCGATGGGTTGATCGCTGTTTTTAACGAAAAACCGGACATCCTGAAATACCACATGGGCCACGTTCGAGCAGGTGCTGAGAAATCGGGACGTCCTTTGCCCGATGATTTCCATACGGTATCATTAACCAACGCGGTCGTTTTAGCACCAGGAGAAAAGCTTACAGACGACCGTGTTGTTGACGACGCTTCGTCTTGGGCGATCGCAGCATTACACTTCGTCTACGAAATTTGGAGGTTCAGGCAAGATGACTCTGTGGTACCGGACTATATGAAGGGTATCTGGGAAGAATACCTAGACTATGTGTCCGAGATCGATGTTCCGCGTGAAAAACTCCATCAGGTTGTACATACAGGACACTGCAGTTTTTGCCCCCCGTCGGAACGGCGCTTCATTACGCCTGAAATGATAGTAGGAACTAGTATGGCGGGTACGCCGGAAGAATTGGCCGAGCAAATCCGATCAGCTGAAGCGGCTGGGTTGAGAGAGATCAGTTTGCTTCCAGGGATCGATTATACTCGCCAAACGGCACGGGACTTTATGGAGAAAGTGGTGCCGCTGGTATGACGAAAGCATTGCCCCAATCAGCATCGGTCGTGGTCATCGGTGGCGGCGTTGTCGGATGCTCGGTCGCATACCACTTAACTGCAGCGGGTATATCTGACACAGTTCTGATCGAACGCAAACAACTTACCTCTGGGACCACCTGGCACGCCGCGGGTCTGGTTGGACAGTTACGTGGCTCACAGAATATGACAAGACTCGCCCGGTACACTGCGGATCTATACCGCGATCTTGAGTCGAAAACTGGTCAGGCTACGGGGTTTAAGCAAAACGGCTCTATCTCACTTGCGACGACTTCCGATCGCTTTGAAGAATTAAAACGCATGGCGTCGATGGCTAAGGTTTTTGATTTGCCGGTCCATGTAATTTCTACCGATGAAGTGCGAGAGCGCTATCCGTTGATTACCACTGATGATGTTATCGGGGCGATCCGCATTCCGTCGGATGGGCAAACTAATCCAGTTGATGTCACGCAGGCGCTCG
>DPMX01000095.1:0-3916 GCA_003540955.1 Gammaproteobacteria bacterium | reverse complement strand
ACGCAGGCGCTCGCGAAGGGCGCGCGATTGGGTGGAGCTCAAATTTTTGAAGATACGAAGGTCACCGCAATCAATCACGAGCACGGGCGCATTACTGGGGTGACTACGGACGCGGGGGATATTAAGGCCACCTTCGTCGTGATTTGCGGGGGTATGTGGACGCGCGAATTGGCTGCATCGATCCAGTTTGATGTGCCTCTGCATGCTTGTGAGCATTACTACATTGTCACGGAGCCAATTCCTGATCTCCCGTCTGATTTACCGTCGCTGCGTGACTATGACGCTTGCGCTTACTACAAGGAGGATGCCGGCAAGATCTTGCTCGGTGCCTTTGAGCCTAAATCTAAGCCTTGGGGAATGGAGGGGATCCCTGAATCGTTTTGTTTTGATCAACTACCCGATGACTTTGAACACTTCGAACCGATACTAGAAATGGCCATGCGTCGGATGCCGATTCTGGAAGATGTTGGGATTCAAACTTTTTTTTGCGGACCGGAGAGTTTCACTCCGGATGTGCGATACAACCTCGGTGAAGCGCCAAATATTGAGAATTGCTTTGTTGCAGCCGGGTTGAACTCGATCGGTATCCAATCAGCCGGTGGTATCGGCCGAGTTCTGGCTGATTGGATAAAGGACGGTCATGCGCCGATGGACTTATGGGAAGTGGACGTACGGCGCAATCTACCATTTCAGACCAACCGCAATTACCTGCGTGATCGGGTCAGCGAGAGTCTGGGTCTTTTGTACGCAATGCACTGGCCGTTTCGACAATTCGAAACCGGTCGTGGCGTGCGCCGCTCACCACTTTATGATCGGCTGCTGGCAGTAGGTGCTTGTCACGGTTCGGCATTCGGATGGGAACGCCCAAACTGGTATGCCCCAGTCGGGGTTAAACCCCGCTATGAATACAGTTACGGGCGGCAGAACTGGTTTGACTACTCAGCGTCAGAGCATCTGGCAGTTAGGCAGAATGTAGCGTTATTCGATCAATCATCGTTCGCTAAATTTAGGGTCCAAGGCCCCGACTCGATGCGTGAGTTAAATCTAATCTGTGCAAATAATGTCGATGTCGCGCCGGGCCGGATCGTCTATTCGCAATGGTTGAACGAGCGTGCTGGAATTGAGGCCGACATCACCATAACTAGAATTAATGAAGAGGAGTACATGATAGTCACTTCTGGTGAGACCGAGGTGCGAGATTTTGCCTACCTCAAACGTCGTCTCGGTGGCAGTGCTAGGGTGCAGTTATTCAACGCCACTTCGGGGCTCGCCGTTATTTCGGTTATGGGGCCACGTTCCCGCGAGTTTCTGCAGACGTTGACGCCCGATGACTTATCTAATGCGGCGTTTCCGTTCGCGACTAGCCGTGAGATTGAGCTTGGTTATGCGCGGGTACGTGCGTCGCGGATCACCTACGTGGGGGAGTTAGGTTTCGAACTCTATATCCCGAGCGAATTTGCCGTTAGCGTTTATGATACGCTGATCGGCGCGGGTCGCGCGTTTGATTTAGTGCATGCGGGATATCACGCGCTCGATTCTTTGCGCATCGAAAAAGCCTATCGTCATTGGGGACATGATCTTTGTGACGAAGACTCTCCACTAGAAGCGGGTCTAATGTTCGCTGTGCGGCCCGAAAAGCCGGGTGGTTTTATCGGCCGTGACGCTCTCTTGCGCCAAATAGAGCAAGGACGCAAACGTGCTCTTGTCCAATTCTTGCTCGAGGATCCGCAACCGTTGCTCTATCACAATGAACCGATTTGGCGTGATGGAGTGATCGTAGGTTATATCTCGTCTGGTAACTATGGTCATAGCCTTGGCGCCGCCGTTGGTCTTGGCTACGTGTGTAATGCCGAAGGGGTTAGTGATGAGTATGTTTTGTCAGGGTCCTATGAAATCGAAGTAGCCTGCGAACGGGTAGCTGCAAGAGCCTCGCTTGTACCACTATATGATCCAGATAACCGCCGGATTCGTGCTTGACTTAGAGCATTAGTCAGGTACAGAGTATCGTTGAAATCATATGAAGCCCTTTATCAGCCTAAAACTAGAATGGCTGAGGAGTAACCGTCATGAGTGAACCCGTCGAACAATTATTTTCCGATCCCTCCGAGTTGAATCTTGATCCACTTTGGATGCCATTTACCCACAATCGTTACTTCAAAAAACACCCCCGTTTGGTTGTTGAAGCAAAAGGCGTGCATTACACGACTGATGACGGTCGGCAACTTATCGATGCCTTATCCGGCCTGTGGTGTTGTAATGCTGGGCATCGGCATCCAAAGATTGTCGAAGCGATAAAAGCACAACTTGACGCTTTGGACTATGCTGTCGGTTTTCAGGCGCATCACCCTAAGGCTTTCGAACTCGCCGATCTGCTTTGTGACCGCGCGCCGGCGCCCTTCAAACACGCCTTTTTTACTAATTCCGGATCGGAGGCCTGTGACACCGCACTAAAGATCGCGCTCGCCTACCATAAGGCCCGTGGTGATGGCTCGCGCTTTCGCTTAATTGGTCGTGAAAAGGGCTACCACGGCGTCGGCTTTGGGGGAATGTCGGTCGGTGGCATGATGCCAAATCGGAAGGCGTTCGCTAGCGCAATGATACCAGGAGTGGATCACCTACCTCATACTCACAGTCTTGAACACATGGCCTATACCCGTGGACAACCGGAGTGGGGCGTTCACCTCGCCGAAGATCTGGCCCGGATCGTCGCGCTGCATGACGCTTCGACGATAGCGGCAGTGATGATCGAACCGATGCAAGGTTCGGGTGGCGTAATTGTGCCACCGGTGGGGTACCTTGAGCGGATTCGAGAAATTTGCACACAAAACGGAATTTTACTGATCTTTGACGAGGTTATTACGGGCTTTGGCCGTCTTGGGGAGATTTTTTCACCAGATCGTTTCGGGGTAATGCCAGATCTAATAACCTTTGCGAAGGGTATCACTAGTGGAATGGTTCCTCTCGGAGGTGTACTTGCAACGGCCGATATTTATGATGCCTTTATGCAAGGACCGGAACACATGGTGGAGTTTTTCCACGGCTACACATACTCTGGCCATCCGCTCGCAACTGCTGCTGGGATCGCGGCGATCGACGTGTATGAATCCGAGGATATGTTTGCGCGCGCGCGTGCGATGGAGCCGATTCTCGAAGATGCAGTGCACTCGCTTCGTGGCGAACCTAATGTTGTAGATATCCGGAACTGTGGTCTCGCCGCAGCAATCGAGTTGGCTCCGCGAGACGGTCTTCCGAGTAAACGCGCAATGGACGTATTCCATTGGTGCTATGACAACGGGGTGATGGTGCGTTACGGTGGCGATGTAATCGCGATTGGTCCACCGTTGACGATTTCAGAAGCGCAGATTGAGGTAATTGTCGATACGATTCGAGAAGCGCTCCACGCCACTAGTTAGATGAAGTTTAAAGCTAGTACTACGTGGGCCGTATGTGCTCTACCTGACGCTATACTACAAGCTAATGTATTAAGATGCCCCCCAGGGACTCGGGATTGGAATCGATAGGTATTGTTGAGGCAGATGGGGGCGAGATACGTCTTTTTAAGTGTAATAATATGCTGGAGTGAATAGCCACTTTATTATTTCCTTCTGCGGTGCCGATACCGCCTGCTTCCACGTAATACTTAAGAACAATTCCTAGAAACGTTAGGCGGATGTGATGCAGTTTTGCCCTTATTGCCGTAAATCACTTGAGAAAGTGCACCTCGGGGAGCGCGATCGACTAGCGTGCCCCGATGTAAGTTGCGGGTTTGTGCATTGGAATAACCCGGTACCTGTAGTGGCGGGGATTGTCGAGCACGATAGAAAAATTGTGTTAGTGCGTAACGTTGGCTGGCCTAAAACTTGGTATGGGTTGGTCACCGGATTTCTAGAGGGCGGAGAAATGCCCGAGGAAGCCA
>DPMX01000030.1 GCA_003540955.1 Gammaproteobacteria bacterium | reverse complement strand
GGTGGCCATCGTTACTCCCGCACTAGGACCATCCTTCGGCGTTGAGCCCTCGGGCACGTGGATGTGCACAAAAGCATTCTCAAAAAACGTTGGGTCAACACAATATTGACTTAAGTGGGACGTAACATAGCTATAGGCAATCTCTGCTGATTCACGCATTACATCGCCGAGCTGTCCAGTAAGCTTGAAGCCACGACCTTTGTTGTGGACGCGAGTTGCCTCTACGTCAAGCGTTACTCCCCCTAGCGCTGTCCAAGCAAGTCCAGTGGAGATCCCAACTCCGCGCAGCGGTGTTTGCTTAGGGAACACCGGCTGCCCCAGAAATTGTTCCAAATTATCCGGAGTCACTTTAGTTTTGCATTTTGGCGCCTGCAAAACATTCACAACGACTTTGCGAGCAATTCGGCCTAGTTGTTTCTCCAAATTCCGCACCCCGGCTTCGCGTGCATAGTTTTCAATTATGGTTCGCAGCGCTCCATTTGATATTGAGATTTGTGTTGTGCTTAATCCAGCTTTAGCTCTCTGCTTTGGCCACAGATGACGTTTTGCGATACTAACTTTTTCCTGCGTGATATAACCAGACAAGCGAATCAACTCCATTCGATCAAGTAGCGGACGCGGAATAGAGTCCAATTGGTTAGCCGTGCACACGAATAACACTTTCGAAAGATCGAAGCGGACATCTAGGTAGTGATCCAGAAAGGAGACGTTTTGTTCCGGATCCAATACCTCTAATAAAGCTGAAGCCGGGTCGCCGTTGTATGAATGCCCTACCTTATCAATTTCATCGAGCATAATGACTGGATTTGAAACACCAGTTTCACGTATCGCCTGGATAAATTTCCCCGGCATTGCCCCAACATACGTTCGACGGTGACCCTTAATCTCAGCCTCGTCGCGCATTCCCCCAAGGCTAAAACGATAAAACTCACGCCCTAGCGCCTCCGCAACAGAACGGCCGATTGAAGTCTTCCCAACCCCAGGAGGGCCAACGAGACAGACGATCGAGCCCGCGATCTCTCCTTTCAGTGCCCCAACGCCGAGAAACTCGATGATCCGATCTTTCACATCGTTTAAACCCTCGTGATCTTTGTCCAGCCTTTTCCGGGCCAGCTCTAAATCAAGTTTATCCTCCGAGTTCTTTCCCCAGGGTAGATCGGTTAGTGCGTCCAGGTAATTTCTCGTTACTGCGTATTCTGGAGAGCCCGGTTCAAGAAAAGAGAACTTTTGAATCTCATCGTCAATTCTTGTTTGCACCGTTTCAGGAACCTTACAGTCCACCAATCGATCGCGAAAGCGATCCAACTCAACCGTCTTATCGTCTTTCGATATCCCGAGCTCATGTTGAATCTCTTTTAGTTGTTCCCTCAGAAAAAATTCCCGTTGATGCTCGTTAACCCTTTCTTCGACTTTTTGCCGTATTTCGGTTTGGAGTCCCGCGATCTCCAATTCATGCTGAATCAGCAACATGACTTTTTCCATTCGCCTCAAAAGCGGCAAGGTTTCTAAGACTTCTTGGAGATCTAATGCTGGAGCGCTCGTCAGTGCGGCAGCAAAGTCAGCCAAGGGCGACGCATCATCTGGACTGAACCGATCTAGATAAGCGCGCACGTTTTCCTTGTATAAGGGATTCAACGGCAATAATTCTTTTATTTTATTGATGATCGCTAAAGCATAGGCACGGATCTCCTGTGTGATCTCTTCCGTATCTGAGGGATATTCGACTTCGGCAACGTAGGGCTCTTTCTCACTCGCCATCCGAACGATATTAAATCGCTGTAGACCCTCCGCAATAAACTGGATCTTGTCTTCACCCCGGATCGCGTTGTGGATGCGCACGATCGTACCGACGGTGGCAAAGTTCTCTTTACTCGGCATAACCTGTGCATCGCTGTTAGCGTACGCCAAGCCTATGAGCTGATGAGACGTATTGCCGGCTTGCTCAATCGTTCGAGACCAACGTTTCTCGTCGATGACGATTGGCATCGTCTGTGCTGGGAAAAATGGCCGAGCCTGCAAGGGCAGCAAAATCAGTTTCTCGGGGAACGTCGGGTCAATACGCGCCGGGACCTTGTCCCCGGAAATGCTATCCCCACTAATAATAATATCTTTTTCGTTTTCGATCGGAACAACCATACCTCGGTCTCACTTCTTTCGCGCTACCTAGTACATTGGGTACCATATCGCGATAATCAACCCCTACAAGTTGCTAATCCATTCTCATACATCGTTGTTTGCCCTAGCGAATTCAAACATTAAAGCTGGTGATTCTAAAGCACGAAACAAAATGATAGATTGTATTAGATTGATATACGGTACCGTTCGTCCGTAGATTAACGCGGTAGGCTAACTATGTTTCGCAGCAATGGTCGAGATGACATACAGTTTCATTTCCGCTATTGCAGGAAGCACGACCTCCGGTATTTCGCTCAGAGGGCACACCACTCTCGACGTCAGGGGCAGATTGAAATTCCACATTCCAGACTAAACACGAGTAGAAATTACTAGCTAATGGTCGAATTTTTGAAAGATATGTGGGATTTTATGCACGAGCGTAAAAAACTCTGGCTAGCCCCGATCATGATCGTACTGGTGCTACTGGGTGGGCTCATTGTATATGCGCAAGGGTCAGTGATCGCACCGTTCATCTATACACTTTTTTAACAGGGCCGCAAGGTGCTGTCTCGCAATTTAGACAGCGAGTGGATGAGATAGGACAAGGGCGCGGCACTTATCGAGTTTTATCTGTACTCTATTTGTCCGGTAGAGCTTCGGAGCGGGCCAAACATCATATTAAAGACGCAAGTGTACGGTTGCCTAGTCGGTCCATAGGACTCAACGCTAAGGGCTCCAACTACACTTGATCCCGAGTAATTGTGGAGGAATAAAGGTCGTTTACAAAAGCTTGGTTGCCGTAACGATGCTCAATCGATGTCGCGCAACAAATTCAAAACGGCCGCAGTCATTACCGTAACTCCGGTTCTAATCGTGATTCCATATTCTGGCGCGAATAATGGTGAGTGCAACGATGGCAACGGCTCACCATTGCTTTGCGATTTTTCATACAAATCTCGATCCACAGCACCTAGCCAGTAGATTACGCTCGGTATCTTCGGCTTTACTTGCCCGTAGCGACCAAAATCTTCGCCTCCCATCACCGGGCTCGATTCTATAACATTCTCAGCGCCAATCTGGCTCCGAAAAATTGCTGCAAGACGGTACATCAGATCGGGGTCGTTATAGGCTACTGGCGTATACTCGTCTTTTAGCACAACCTCAGGCATGCGGTCGGCCGGAACGCCTGCCGCTAAAGCAAGGTTTTGGGTTATCCGTTTTATCGCTCCAATCATCTGCAGCCTCACCGCTGAGGTATATGACCGCAACGTCAACTGCATCGTTACCTTATCCGGTATAACATTGTGCTTGTGTCCGCCATGAATCGACCCCAAACTCAGTACTGCCGGGTCTAACGGCGATAATTCGCGGCTAACAATGGTCTGAAGCGCCGTGACGATCTGCGCTGATAAAACGATTGGGTCCCGAACAGAATGTGGGTAGGCCCCATGTCCACCAATCCCGTGGATCGTTATATCTAGCGAATCAACGTTAGCGAGCGCCGGCCCCGCAACATAACCCACCTTCCCAGCAGGAAGGCTCGCACTCACATGAAGCGCAAGATTAAAATCCGGACGTGGAAATTTTGTGAATAAACCGGCCTTAAGCATTGCGTTGGCACCTGCACCTAATTCCTCCGCGGGTTGGGCGATCATTATGACCGTACCACTCCACTGATGGCGAGAGCGTGCGAGTTGACGAGCTGTGCCTACCAATACAGTCATGTGTACGTCGTGTCCGCACGCATGCATCACAGGCTGCGTACGCCCATCACTAGTCATGACTAATACCGAACTGGCATACGGTAAACCGGTCTGCTCCCTGACTGGCAAAGCATCCATATCTGCTCTAACTAATATCGTTGGTCCAGCCCCGTTTGATAGTACCGCAACGACTCCGGTACCGCCGAATTGTTCGGTTACCTGAAACCCTGCCCCCGATAATTCGGCAGCCATGCGTGCCGCGGTGAGCTTTTCATTAAGCGAGAGCTCGGGGTTTTGATGTAGGTGCAGGTAGAGTGCTTCTAGGCGTTCGTATTCCCGCGGGGTTAGTTCGATCGCAGAAAGCCATATCGGACAACCAGATAACACAATGAAAATTAGAGATATTCGCCACATGATGCTCCACCCATTTCAGTCACATAGATGGGGGCGTGCCAAATATTCATGGGATTGCATCTCCCGTAACCTACTTGTTGTCCGCTTAAACGCCCCAATCAATCGATTTCCTTTGTATAGGCCTTCGGGCGCTCTTTCTGCGGACATTACAAGCTTTACATTACGGTCGTAGAGCTCATCAATTAGATTGATAAAGCGCCGTGCGGCATCAGTCATGTCATCGTCCATCGCCGGGACGTTACTGAGAACGACTGTGTGATAGCACAACGCGATCTCAATATAATCTCTTGTAGCACGAGCCCCACCGCATAAGGTCTCAAAATCAAACCACACAACACCGTCAGCATGGCGACAAGTCGCGATGATCCGACCATCAATTTCGACCGTCGCCGCAGTAACACCAGGCCCCGACGCAATATCGGTAAACCGCGTCGCTAAGATATCGTTAACATCCCCAGTATGGGGACTGTAATACACTTCGGCCTGTCTAAGTGCGCGAAGGCGATAGTCTACATTCCCCACCAATTCGACTACTTCAAGATGCTTTTCTAGCAGCTCTATCGCAGGCAAAAACCTCTCACGTTGTAGGCCTCCGGGGTAGAGGTCTTGCGGAGCCTCGTTAGAGGTGGCGACCAATGTGACTCCATTATCGAATAACGTGCTTAGTAAATTACCCAATATCATCGCGTCTGTGATATCACCGACATGGAACTCGTCAAGGCACAAAAGCCTTATATCCCGAGCCCACCGACGGCCAATAATGGCAAGCGGATCGGCCTCGTTAGGCAATTCTTTCAGCTCGCCGTGAATTTTAAGCATGAAGCTATGAAAATGAATTCGGAGCTTCCGATCGCTGTTTAGGCAATTAAAAAATGAATCAACGATATAGGTTTTTCCCCGTCCAACGCGCCCCCACAAATATAATCCTCTAACTGTCCTTGTTCGGGGATTACAAGCATTTAAAATTTTCCCTATTAAACCTACCGGGCGCGGATGCTCACGTGAAGTCAAATCTTGATAAATTTTTTCTACATGCTCGATCGCCATTCCTTGAGCAGTATCCGGCATGAGACGTGATGCCGCTACGTCGTTAAGGTAGCGCGCCTTCGGTCCCGCATCTCTAGCAGCCAGACTGGCGTCAGAGTTCGAGCTTTGTTTGTTAGTGGCTGCACCCATACGTACGTTTTAGTTCAACTCAAAGACCTTTTGACAACAGCTCGACGTAGGTTGTCGCTTCCCCCGAGCAATAAGGGCTTGTTAGTGACGTCGCAACGATTGAATTAAACTCGTTCAAGCAAAAACCGAATTTCGAATAAAGTGCTTTATAATGGGTAGAGTGTGTCAGAAATCTCGCAACACTGGAATGTCCACCGGCTCATGGAGCATTTATGACTGAACTCCGGCAAGCCCGAATCCACCACTTTTCCATCGAAAGCATCTCGTTATTGCGTGTAACCCGATTATCAAGTCCTATAAGGCAGACTTAGGGGGCTTCCGAATTTTCGCCCTCAACCTTCGTCCAAATCCGACAACTATGCGCTTTTGGGGAAAAACTATGGTTCAGTTAACTTTTAGGGCGCGATTCAATGAAACCTCAAACGGCGTAGCACTTGAGGCTCGGCGAGATCTGCTTGTAAGAACGCATCTGCTTCAAAATAATGCCAATGAACGTATGATGTCCCTAATTGCCCATGCCGACGTAAATTGACTGCTGCACTAACTCGGATTCATTTGAATCGCAGCGTAAATCGCGTGTCCCAAACCAATGCGACCGAAACGTTTGCTCTCTGCGAATAGCTGATCTCAAATGCCAATATTTATTGCGCTCCTGATAGTTCTTGGCCTAGCAGTTATTTTTGGGCCACAGTTATGGGCCCAATTTATTTTAAAACGCCACAGTAAAGATCGCAGCGAGATCCCGGGAACGGGCGGCGAATTAGCAATCCACTTAGTTGAAAACACCAAACTCGATGGGGTCAAAGTTGAAAAAATCCCACAAGGAGATCACTACGACCCGGTTGAGAAAGCCATCCGCCTCAGCGAGGCCGTGTACGATGGTAAATCTTTAACGGCCGTAGTCGTAGCAGCTCATGAAGTCGGGCATGCAATTCAAGATCGATTGGGCTATGTTCCCCTGAAGCTTCGTACACGCCTTATCGGTCTTGTTGCACTGAGTGAGAGGGTCGGCGCTATCATTCTTGTTGCTTTACCCTTTATCACTGCGCTCACGCGGATACCCGCGACTGGTGCTGCGATGCTAATCATCGGACTTGCCATCCTACTTGTTCCGGTGGTCGTACATTTGATCACTCTGCCCGTCGAGTTTGATGCGAGCTTTAAACGTGCGCTGCCAATTTTGGCCTTGGGTTACGTACCGGACGAGGAAATGCCAGCAGCGCGGCGGATTTTAACCGCCTGTGCATTGACCTACGTTGCGGCCTCGCTATCCGCTATATTAAATTTCTGGCGTTGGATTTATTTCTTACGGCGTTAGTCGATTCAGCCGCACGACCGTTAAAAACGGTCAACAGTTAGGGACTAGAACAATTCTAGTTGGGGCGGGTTTTCAAGCGGTGTCTTGAAGGCGCTAGTGTTTAATTCGTGACGTGAAATGTTCAATCCATATTTGCGGCAAGCTAGTCGGAAACGTTGCCCAATCAGTTGAGCTACTGCACTCGGATTCGCCCGTAGACCGCGGCTGCCCCTGATATTCACCTCCGAACGTAATGTCATTTGTCGTATTCCAATTTAGTGGAAATGCTGCGCTTGCTCCTTCATGCGCCCAAGACGACTCCGAACCTCCGATTGTAAGTCCCCCGCTGGCATCTGGGCCAACGCCCGCTCGTAGTCCATCACTGCACCGCGCGAATAACCTAACGAGCCATATAAATCCCCGCGCGCAATCAGCTCGGGGACCAAATCAGGTTCGATTGTCAACATATGATTGACAATGTTTAAGCTCTTTTCGAACTCGCCTTGTTCGATGTACACAGCTTTCAAGTTCCGCAGTTGCCGCAAGAGAATTTCCGATTTCGACGCTGGCGCCAGCGTAGATTCGAGCACGGCGAGCGAAATATTTTCTTCGCCTTTTTCTAGCAAACGGTCAAGAAATCTCCCACGTGCAAGGCAGACACCACCATCGAATGCATCGACAATGATATCCCCATTGCCTTCGGACACGGATACAAGAAAGTGCCCGGGGAACGAAAGGCCACGGGCCCGCAACCCTACACGATGGGCCAATTCAAGAAAGACGATTGACAAAGTGATCGGAAGCCCCACTCGGCGATCGATTACTTCATTTAAGTAGCTGTTACGGGGATCGTAATAATTCTCAAAATTGCCCGTATAACCGAGATCAACAAACA